>NZ_JASBOF010000026.1:0-25567 GCF_039907195.1 Corynebacterium sp. c3Ub_189
ACCACACAACAAAAAATTAACTTCCCGTTAACCTCTCGTTGGCGGCTCGTACAAACTTACTCAAATCATTGAACCATGTCAAATCATCGAACCAAGCCCGTACAAAATTCGCAAAGAAGTAACCTCCCGGCTACCTCGCGGCGACTCGGATTAATGTAGTCCACCACAACCACACAACACAAACCCGCAGGACAACCCAGGTTCTTCTAGTGATAGCAAGCAATCTTTCCGTCTGGACCATCGATGACTCGGACCGGGGTGTTGAAGATGGACGTCAAAATGTCATCGCGAATGATGTCATCCACTGATCCAAATTCAACGATGCGGCCTTCTTTGCACGCACAGATGTAGTCGGCATACCGGGCTGCGAAGTTTATGTCATGCAGCACCACAACAATGGTCCGCCCAAGAGATTGCGCAGCGTCTTTGAGATGGCGCATCATCTCTACAGAATGAGCAATATCCAGATTGTTGAGCGGCTCGTCTAAAAGGACATATTGCGTCTCTTGGCACAGGACCATCGCTACATACGCACGCTGACGTTGGCCTCCTGAAAGTTCATCAAGATACCGGTGCTGCAAATCTTCTAGACGGAAAAAGTCTATGTATTTGGAGATTACTTGCTCGTCATGCGAGGTAATCCGACCCTTGGTGTAGGGAAAGCGGCCAAAGCCAATCAATTGCCGCACAGTCAGCTTGGTGACGAAGTGATTTTCTTGCCGCAGAATGGACACCACTTTTGCTAGCTCCGCGGATTTCGTGGATTGAACGTCCTTCCCTGCGACTTCGATCGTGCCCTCATCCATGTCCAATAGGCGGCCAATCATGGTGAGCATGGTGGATTTGCCAGCTCCGTTGGGGCCAATCAAGGCGGTAATTCCGCCTTTCGGGATCCGCAGGTTGAGCGGACCAATAGCTACTTCCCCAGAGTAGCGTTTGGATACGTTCTTTAATTCGATCACAGTCGCCCCTTTCGCAGGATGATGAAGAGAAATGCACAGCCGCCAACGAGCTCAATAATGATGGACACCACGCCTTGGGCGGCGAACACGTGCCGCATGAGGAAATAGGCGGCGGTAAGCAACAAGAAAGCCAGACCAATGGCCATCGGGAAAATGAAGCGATGGTCATAGGTATCGGTGAACTGATAAGCCAACGTGGCAACCAAAAATCCCAGGAAAGTCATGGGGCCTACCAAGGCTGTTGTCGTGGCCATCAAGAGGGACACCAAAATCAAGGTATAGATTGCATGGCCTTTGTGGTTTACTCCCAAATTCGTACTGACATCGTTGCCCAGGGATATCGCGTTCAAGGTACGTGCATTGAGCAGCAAGAGCGTTGCCACAATCGCAACGATGGGAATAACGATGGGATAGTAGTCTGATTCCGCATTGTTGATGGAGCCGAATAGGCGCGCGGTGAGCACGTCAAACTCGCTCGGCGTAAGAATTCGCTGCATAAACGTAGATAGGGATCCCAGGCCACCACCGATGACCACGCCAACCAGCAGCATGGCGTGCATATTGTGCGTGTTATTGGTCAGTAGCCACGAGTACAGCACCAAGGACAGCCCCACCATGAGCGCCATTTGGAATAGGAATGTGGGGAGTGTTCGGGCGTCGTTAAGCCCTGCTGCTCCAAGGAAGAAGATGGTCGCAGTATTGATCGCTACATACAATGACTCAAAGCCCATGATGGATGGGGTAAGAATCCGGTTATTCGTCACAGTGTGAAAAGCCACCGTAGCCATCGCCTGGCACACCGCCACAATTGCCATAGCGATGAGCGCGTCCGCACGGCGCTGCGCAATGAACCAGAATTTGCGCGTTCCGAACTGCATCGGATTGTCGTATGCCAACCAGGCGAAGGCAAAAGCCAAGGCCAGCGCCCATACGCAGGCTAGAGTGAGCCAATACCTTTTCCGCGAAAGCTTAGTGTGCACGAGTGGACCTCACGATCATCACGATGAAAGCAGCTGCACCCAGCACCCCAAGAATCACTGAAACTGGCATCTCAAACGGTGCGATAATGATGCGCCCTACTAAGTCGCACACGGTCACGATGCCTATGCCCAAGAGGCAGACCCACGGCAAGTTGGAACGCAGGTCATCCCCGCGCACCATCGACACCACATTAGGCACGATGAGTCCCAAGAATGGCAAAGAGCCAACGACGACAGTGACAACACCGGTGGCCACGGCAATCAAGCTCGTGCCCAGCAAGAGCATACGGTTGTAGTTGAGCCCAATGTTGGTGGCGATATCTTCACCCAAGCCAATAACCGTGAGCCGGTCGGCATAGATAAATACGGCGGCAAGGACCACTAGTACCAGCCAGAGAACTTCATATTGCCCCTTGTACACAGAGGTAAAAGAGCCCATAAACCAAATTCCCAGCTGCTGCAGCATATCGGCCTGCAGGGCAAAGAAGCTGGAGACTGCAGAAATCACCGCTCCCACCATGATGCCGACGATGGGCACGATGAGTGAGGACCGCAAGGTCACGCGGCGCAGAAAGAGGAAGAACACAATGGTGCCGATGAAAGAAAAGGCTACGGCTCCCATCATCTTGACCAGAATTGACGCGGTCGGAGCGATCCACAAGACGAAGAGCAGGCCAAGGCCCGCCCACTCAGTGGTTCCCGTGGTAGAAGGTTCTACAAAGCGATTCTGGGTCAACAATTGCATGACCAGCCCGCTCATGGCCATTGCGGCACCAGCGAGAACGAGCGCTATGGTTCGCGGAAGCCGAGTGATGCCGAACATGGCGGCACCGTCCTCGGCGCCGAAGACGTCGTACTGCCCCAATAACAAGGAGGCAGCGAGCAGGGCACAAACACTCAGCGCTCCAAGGCCAAGCTTCCAATCCCACAGCGCACGGCGTGTGGTAGTTTCCATTGTTCTCCTCTCACAGACAAAGGCCGGAGAGTTTCTCCCTCCGGCCTTGGCGTGCGCGCTGGCTAATTCTCTTCGAAGGCCTCCGCCATCGCGTTCAGCGTTTCCGTGTAGGTGATGATGTTTTCGTTGGTGTAGGTGTCCTGCGGAGCGGTAACGATGTGGCCGTCTTTGACCGCCGTCACGTTCTTCAGCGCGGAGGAATCTTCTACCAACTTCCGACCTGGGGTATATCCTTCTTCATCCTTGGCTATGGCGCCATCGCGATCCATGACGAGGATATAGTCTGGGTTGGATTTGGCGATCGCTTCCACCGAAATATCGTCACCCTCGTGGTCATCGCTGGCATTGTCTACCTCGAGCGCTGGGGTCATACCGATTAGATCGAAGAGTGGCCCATAGAAGCGTCCCTTACCTGGGGCAATGTAGTTAATCTTCCCGCCAGAGGTGTTTACTGCCATGATCTTTTTGTCCGGATCATAGGCCTTTTTGGCGCGCTCCAAGGCAGCATTGAAGTCATCAACCAGAGCTTTGGCGTCCTCCTCGTGTCCAAAAATTTTGCCCATCGCCTCTGTCTGGCGGATTAGCTCTTTCGCCATATCCTCGCCGTCCCGTGGGGTGAAGTCCACTACCGGGGTTCCATCAACGAGGGATTCCAGGTCATCTTGATACTGGCTGAAGCGCTGACCATTAACCACAATGTCTGGGTCCGCAGCCACCAGCGCTTCCAAATCTGGTTCGCGGTGGGAGCCTAGGTTGGCCTCGACGCTGTCCTCATTGATGCCTTTGGAAAGGGTATCCGGCACCAAATCGAGAGGAGCAGCCACGATATTGACACCCCAATCTGACAGAATCTCGAAGGCCCGGTTATCAGTTACAGCTACACGCTCATACGGAGGATGAAGTTCCTGTTCCCCGTTATTGTCCTGCAGCGTAAGCGCGCTTGCCGACGCCCCCTTCTCCTCCCCCACTGCCCCATCTTCCGCGGGACTGCAGGCAGTCACTGCCAAAGAAGCGGCGATAACCGCAGCAACAAGAGAGCGATGAATATTCTTCACGATGAATTCCTTATGGACGGGAAACAAATACCCGCCTAACTTAACTTCGGGTCCCCTTAATTATCAAGGGTTAGGTTCACCTTACCCCCAACAAAACGGCAAAAAGGCTGGTGCGGACGAGGCTAAAACGAGAAAAAGGCCCCCGATTTCTCGGGGGCCTACCGGTGGAGCTGCCGGGAATTGAACCCGGGTCCTTCGTCACCTTGCCAGGGCTTCTCCGTGCGCAGTCCGCACAGAATCTCTGCTCGGCCCTCCGGATCGGGCGAACACGTCCGGATGATGGGCCCAGTCACCAGTAAGAGTCCCGACTGGTCCTGATGACCCGGCCAGCCGGCTAGTTCCTTAGTCGATGCCAGGTTCTAGGTCAGGAACGAAACCTAGGCTGACAGACACGCGTCGCTGTAATTAGGCAGCGAGGGCGTAGTCACGCTGAGAGTTCTTCTCTGCGTTTATTGGTTGCTACGACGCTTATACGGTGGTCGTTAGCCTGCACCGGCACGCTTCCCCTGGCGCAGTGCACGAAGTCGAAACCAAATCAACCCCATGCTGTAGGGACGGGATAGTGCGTCTTCCCTACGGTTCGTTCAACACTACCCCACCCGCTTTTATTTCCTCAAGTGCTCCTCTAACCACTCTTTGAGGACTACCGCATGGTTGACCGTGCGGTTGGCGGCGGCGAAGAGGAGGGTGGCGTCGGCAAGCGCACGCAGCTGGGCGAGCTCGTCGGAGTCATTGTCGTCGAGCTCGGCCTTGTAACGGCGGGCAAACTCGTCGAAGCGATCCTCGTCGTGGTTCCACCACTTGCGCAGCTCGGGGCTCGGCGCGACGTCCTTGAACCACTCGTCGTAGGCTAAATCGCTCTTGGCGACGCCCCGGGGCCACATCCGATCCACCAGCACCCCAGTGCCATGGATGGTGTCCTCGCCCTTTACCACGTCGTGAACCTTCGCCGTCTTAAACATTGATTCCCTTCACGCGGCGGCCGAGCTCGCGGGAAATTTCGCGGTCTTGGTCGCGACGCTTAATATCCTCTCGCTTGTCGTAGTCCTGCTTACCTTGCGCCAACGCCAGCGAGAGCTTGGCGTAGCCGTTTTTAAGGTAGACCTTGAGCGGGACCAAGGTCTTATTGCCGTTGCGCACCTGCCCGTAGAGCTTGTCGATCTCGCGGCGGTGCAGCAAAAGCTTGCGGGTGCGCCGCGGGCTGTGGTTCGTCCACGAGCCCATGGAGTATTCCGGAATGTGCAGGTTACGCAGGTATACCTCGCCATCGTCGATGGTGGCGAAGGCATCATTGAGCGAGATTTTTCCCTCCCGCAGGGATTTGATCTCGGTGCCGAGCAGGACGATGCCGCACTCGATTTCCTCGAGAATCTTGTAGTCATGCCGGGCCCGGCGGTTGGTAGCGAGCGTTGCCTCGCCGGACGCCGCCTTCTTATTCTTCTTGCCCTTCTTAGCCATAATTATGGCAGTGTAGTGCCCTTTTGGCTGCCCCAGCAAACGGGCTATTTGCGCACATAGGACCGCAGGGCGATATGTGCTGTGACGGCGGTGACCACCAGCGCCAGCAAGCCCACCAGAGGCAGGGCAATCCAGAGGTCGCCGGACTTCATGGGGGCGAGCAGCTGGGATTCGTACAGTCCCTGCAGGGATGGGTCTACCACCTGGGATTTGCCCAGGAAAATCCCGGCGCCACCCAAGACCACGCCGATGAACGAGGCCAGCACTGCTTCCAGTACGAACGGCGCCTGCGTCATCCACCGGCTCGCGCCCACCATGCGCATGATTTCCGTTTCACGGGTGCGGTGGAACGCGGCGATCTGCACCATATTGGCCACCAAGAAGATGGCCGCCACGGACATCACGATGGCCAGCACAAAGGTGGCATTGCGGATAGAGTCCAGGTTGCTTGCGGCATCGCGCACTTCTTGCTGCTGGTCGACGACGTCCTCAACCGCCGGATTATCCCTAATCGCATCGATCGCAGAAGCGTCTTCTGGATCCTTCAGGCGCACGTGGAACGCTGCCGGCAGTGCGTCGGGAGAGGTTTGTTCCACCATGATGGGATCGGTGTCTTGGAAAAGCTCCTTGAACCGCTCATAGGATTCCGCGCGGTTGCGGTACTCCACGGACTCGACGGAATCATCCGCGTCGAGCTGCTTCTTGAGATCCGCGCAGGCAGGAGCTGCGCAATCCGGGTCGCCGGCGGAAATGTCCTCGTTGAGCTGGACCATGACCTCAACGCGGTCGAGATAGATCTCCTTCGTGTCCTTGGTCAGGTTGGTCACCATGATGCCGGCAACAACGAGGCCTACGGCAATAGCGGTGGTAATGATCATGGCGATGGTCATGGTCAGGTTGCGGCCAAGACCCTTGGTGGCCTCGCGGAAAATAAAACCTAGCTTCATGCTTCCCCCTCGTACATCGCCTCGTGCTCGTCGCGCACAAGGACTCCATTGCGCAGCTCCAGCACACGCTTGCGCGCCCTGTTGACGGCGCGAGCGTTGTGGGTGGACATGACCACGGTGGTGCCACGGCGGTTGATGCCCAGCAGTAAGTCCATGATCTCATCGGCGGTGGAGGGATCGAGGTTGCCCGTGGGTTCGTCGGCAAGCAAAAGCTTCGGCCGATTGACCACCGCGCGCGCAATGGCCACGCGCTGCTGCTCGCCACCGGAAAGCTCGTGCGGATACGCATCGCGGCGATCCTCTAGTCCCACCAGGTCCAAAACCTGCGGGACCGAAGTGGAGATGCGGTACTTGCTCTTGCCAATGACCTCGAGCGCAAAGGCCACGTTTTGATATACCGTCAGCTTGGGAAGCAGTCGAAAGTCCTGGAAGACATAGCCAATGGACTGGCGCAGCGCGTTAATCTGCTTGCCGGAAAGCTCATTGACGTGGAAATCATCGAAATAAATATCGCCCTTGGTCACGTTGCTATAGCGCACCATGAGCTCCAAGAAAGTGGACTTACCCGAGCCGGACGGACCGATGAGGAAGGCGAATTCGCCATCCGCAATCTCGAAGGACACCCCGTCGAGCGCTGGGCGAGACGCGGCGGAGTAAGCCTTAGTCACGTTGTCGAATCTAATCACGCGAATCACTGTAGCAACTAAAGTTGACACCACGCTGTGAACTGTATTTAAGTAATGTGGTCTAAGACACTAATTTGTTCCGACCCAATCGACAGAAAGTGCCGATACAATGGCCGAAACCGAAACTAAAGAGAAACCACGTTCTGCAAGCGGCTTCCTGGGCACTGTAGAAAAGATTGGCAATAAGCTGCCGGATCCATTCTGGCTCTTTGTCATCCTCGCGGCCATCGTCGCTGTGACCTCTTGGCTAGGACACCTCGTCGGCATGACGGCCGAGGACCCCAAGACCGGCGACACCATCGAAGTAGAATCCCTGCTGACCACCGAGAATATCTCGCGCATGGTTACTGATGCAGTGGAGAACTTCACCAGCTTCCCGCCGCTCGGCGTCATCCTAGCTGTGATGCTCGGCGTGGCCGTGGCGGAGCAGTCTGGCCTGCTTTCCGCTTTGGTGCGCGCGATGGTGACCAAGGTCAGCGCGAAAATGCTGACCTTCGTGGTGGCGCTGGCCGGCGTGACCGGCTCCGTAGCCTCCGACGCCATCTACGTCATTCTGATTCCGCTGGGCGCAATGGCCTTCCACGCCGTGGGCCGCTCCCCCATCGTGGGCGCGATGGTGGCCTTTGCGGCGTCGTCTGCCGGCTTTAATGCCTCGCTGATTCTCAATATCACCGACCTCCTGCTGGCGGGCATTTCTACCCCGGCCGCACAGTTTGTGGACCCAGAATATGAGGTCAGCCCGCTGGCCAATATCTTCTTCGTTATCCCTTCTGCCGTGGTGCTCTCCCTCATCATTACCGCGGTCACGGAATTCCTCATGGTCAAAAAGGCCCGCGAGCTCGTGGACCACGACCACATTAATTATGAAGAGGTGTCCTTTTCCAAGGCCGCCGGTGGGGCCACCGCGGACACAGAAGAGGATGAGGAGTACGACTTCACCGATGATGAAGAGGCAATGCGCATCAAGCCCAACGAGCAGCGTGGCCTGATCGCTTCCGGCATCGCGCTCGTGCTCTTCCTTGCCGCCTTCTTTGCCTTGCTATTTATTCCCGGCTCCCCGCTGGCGAGCCAAGGGGATAGCTTCATGGAATCGCCTCTGATTAGCGCCATCGCGGTGCCGATTGCCCTGGCTTTCTTGGTATGCGGCATTGTCTACGGCTTGGCAGCTGGCACCGTGAAGTCAGCTGCTGATGTGCCGGAGTTTATGGCCAAGGGCATCGAGACCCTCGTTCCCATGCTGGTCCTCTTCTTCGCCGTCGCCCAGTTCCTCGCCTGGTTCGAGTGGTCCAACCTCGGCGTATGGACCGCCATCAAGGGCTCCGAGCTGCTCCAGCACTGGTCCCTGCCGCCGCTAGTCATGTTTGCGGCATTGGTGGCCATGGTTGCACTGCTCAACCTCTTCATCACCTCCGGTTCCGCCCAGTGGGCGCTGATGGCCCCGGTCATCGTGCCGATGATGATGTATGTGGGCGTCTCACCTGAGGTTTCCCAGATGCTCTTCCGTATCGGTGACTCCCCGACAAATATCATCACCCCAATGTCGCCTTACTTCGCCTTGGCGTTGACCTTCCTGCAGCGCTATTACAAGCCAGCAGGTGTGGGTACTTTGATGTCGCTGGCGCTGCCCTATTCTCTCTGCATGATTGTGGGTTGGTTCGCCTTCTTCGTCATCTGGTATCTCATCGGCATTCCGCTGGGACCAGGCGCACCGATGGACTACGCGGGTTAAGTCCATAGAGATCAGGCCGAACTGAGGAGTTTCTCCCCTCAGTTCGGCCTTTTCGCGTTCAATTCAGCCCGATCAGTATGGACCTAAGCTGGGTCTTCTTGTTGCTGCATGCGCCAGCGGATACCGGATTCAAGGAAGCCATCGATATCGCCATCGAGCACCTTGGAGGGATCGCCCACCTCGAAATTGGTGCGTAAGTCTTTGACCATCTGATACGGGTGCAACACGTAGGAGCGCATCTGGTTGCCCCAAGAGGCGTTGCCACCGGCGCCCAACGCATCGAGCTCGGCTTGTTCCTCCTGGCGCTTGCGCTCCAGTAGCTTTGCCTGCAGCACGCGCATGGCCGAGGCCTTATTTTGAATCTGCGACTTTTCGTTCTGGCAGGTCACCACAATGCCGGTGGGAATGTGAGTCAGGCGCACCGCCGAGTCGGTGGTATTGACGGACTGGCCGCCCGGACCAGAAGACCGATAGACATCGACGCGCACGTCATTGTCCGGGATATCGATGTGGTCGGTCTGCTCCACCACCGGCAAAACTTCTACCTCTGCAAAGGAGGTCTGGCGCCGCCCTTGATTATCAAAGGGCGAGATGCGCACCAGGCGGTGCGCCCCCTGCTCCACGGAGAGCTGGCCGTACATGTATTCACCGTGGACGACGAAGGTTGCAGATTTGATACCGGCCTCCTCCGCATAGGAGATGTCATAGACGTCAACCTTGTGGCCGTGCTTTTCCGCCCAACGCGTATACATGCGCATGAGCATCTCAGCCCAGTCGGCCGCGTCCACACCACCGGCACCGGAGCGGATATTGATAACCGCCTCACGCGGGTCATACTCACCAGAAAGCATGGTGGTGACCTCCAGCGATTCGATGGCAGATTCCAGGGAATCAAGCTCATCATCCGCCAGGGAGGTATCGCCCTCTTCTTCCGCGAGTTCGTACATCACGGGCATGTCCTCTAAGCGCCCGCGCAGCGATTCCAGCTTGCGGACCTTGGCCTGCGCTGCGGAAAGCTCGGAGGTGACCTGTTGCGCGTGGGCGGGGTCGTCCCACAAGGACGGGTCGCCGGCCTGGGCCTCTAGTTCCCGAATGCGGGCAGCCAAAGCCTCCGGGTCCATGACCTTCTCGATGGTGGTCAGGGTGGTTTCCAATTGCTTGAGCCGTGCTGTTACTTCGGGACGCATAGGCCCCAATCCTACCCACCCGGCCGGCATAATTAGCCATCGGCCGCGTTTAGGGTGACAATGGTGGGCATGGATCAAAAGCCGAGCTTGCAGGAGATGATCGATGCGGTCATCAAGACCTTCATTGTCGCGCACGCGGATGACGGGGATGCGCACCTAGCGCAGGCCCTTGTTTATAACGCCGGCCGCCTGGCCTGGCGCCTGCGCGAGATGGGCGTCGACGTAGAGCAAAAGACTTCTATCTCGGACGTTGTTACGGATGCGGACAGGGCGGCCGAGCGCTTCGTTGCGGGCGTGCTCGAGGCCGTGCGCCCGGAAGACGGCATTCTCGGCGAAGAGGGTGCGGCCCGCGAGTCCCAGTCCGGCCGTACCTGGGTCATTGACCCAGTCGATGGCACCTACAATTTCTCTTCCGGTTCCGATTATTGGTGCTCTGCGCTCGCGCTTACCGACGCCACGGGGATCACCCTCGGCGCCGTCCACCGCCCCGCCATGGGGTACACCTGGTTCGGCGGACGGGACTACCCCACTTCCCTCGACGGCAAGGAAGTAGCTCGCCTGCAGGAGAAGCCGGCCGAGCAGATTTCACTATCCACGTATCTGCACCCAACCTCGCTGGCGGATGAGGATATCCGCGGGGCATGGCAGCGCGTGGCGGAAAACTTTGCTACAGTCCGTATGCTCGGTGCCGGTTCTGTTGACCTGTCCTCCGTGGCCGATGGCACATGGGGCGCATGGATGCAGCATTCGGTAGCGGATTGGGATTGGTTCCCCGGCAAAGCCCTCGTGGAAGCGGCCGGTGGTGCTGCCCGCAAGGTAGAAGCCGGCGGCGTCGAATGGTGCCTCGCTGGCAATAAACAGGTAGTGGATCAGATGGAGGATTGGCTCCGTGGGTAAGTTCAAAGAAGACTTGGGCCTCGCGCTCGAGCTGGCGGGCCATGCCGATGTAGTGACCATGCATCGTTTCGAGGCCTCGGACCTCTCCGTCAAGGAAAAGCCAGATATGTCCCCCGTATCGGATGCGGACCTCACCTGTGAGAAGCAAATCCGCGAATCCCTCAAGCGCTCCCGCCCGCGCGATGAAGTGCTGGGTGAGGAATACGGCGGCGAGGCCTGCTATAAGGGCCGCCAGTGGGTCATCGATCCCATCGACGGCACCAAGAACTTCGTGCGTGGCGTCCCCGTATGGGCCACGCTCATCTCCCTTTTGGAAGATGGCGAACCGGTGGTATCGGTAGTTTCCGCACCCGCCCTGCGCCGCCGCTGGTACGCGGCCAAAGGCGCTGGCGCCTTCCGCGTTTTCGGCGGCGAGCCGAAGCGCTTGGGCGTATCCCACGTGGAAAAGCTCGCCGATTCTTCGCTGGCCATGAGCTCGCTAACCGGATGGGCCGAGCGCGGCCTGCGCGATCAGTTCCTCGCACTCACGGATAAGACCTGGCGCCTGCGCGGCTATGGTGATTTCTGGTCCTACTGCCTCGTGGCCGAAGGCGCGGTAGACATCGCCGCCGAACCCGAGGTGTCCTTGTGGGACCTCGCCGCGCCCTCCCTCATCGTGACCGAGGCCGGCGGCACTTTCACGGATCTGGACGGAAACCCCGGCCCGCACGGCGGATCCGGCGTCGCCTCCAACGGCCTGCTCCACAAGCACGCCCTAGCCGCGCTGCAAGGCTAGGAATGTCTCCGCAGCTGGAGCAGAACTGGGCCGCGGCGCTCGGAAACCGCACCCGAGCAACCACCCGCCTGCGCGCAACTGCCGCAGCCGCCCGTGGGGCACGAGGTGAGCGATTCGCGCACCAGCTCCTTACTGCGCTCGAGATGGGCAAGGATCACTGCAACGGTCCCCTGCCCCAGACCGGTAGTTTTCGCGATCTCGGCAGGATTGGTATTTCCCCGCCTAATCGCTTCCTTCACCTTCTCCGTCGGGCTCATAGGAAAACCTTGAGAACTTGGAATACACCCACCGCGAGGATCCAGGCGGTTGCTAGCTGCAGCGCAAAACCGATAAGCGTCCACTTCCAACCTATTTCTCGCCGCTGCGCGGCCACCGTGGCCACACAAGGGGTATAGGCCAGAAGGAAGACCATATACGCCCACACCGCAGCCAGCCCGTGCCCACCAGAGGCCGCATCGAAGTCGGCGCGAATATGGCTAGCCAACGGGGATTCTGCTTGCTCCTCTGGTGCATCGTCAGTGACGTCTTCTACCGCATACGTCTGAGCCCAAGTGGAAATGAGCGTCTCCTTCGCCACGAACCCGGTGACAAGCGGCCCGGTGAGGGACCAAGAATCAAACCCAGCAGGCGCAAAGACCGGGGACATCGCTTTAGACACCGCACCGTAGGCGGAATCTTGCGGCGGTACCGCCTCTTCGTTGAAGGAGTGCCCACCAGTGACCGGAATAGACATCAGCAACCAGATGACCACGACCGTAGCCACAATGATGCCACCGGCGGTGTGCAAAAATCCTTTGAGCCTTACCCACATGACCGACACGGTGAGTTTAAACGTAGGCAGCTGATAAGCCGGAAGATCGATAACCAGGGCTTCGGCCGGCATGGCGCGCCATACCGTGCGGCGCAGGGCGAGGCCTACCAAGACCACCAGCGCGATAGACAGCACGTACATGGCGAATACCGCGGAACCAGCATGAGCGGGGAAAAACACCTGCGCCAGCATCATGAACACGATGAGCCGGGCCGAACAGGAGGTGAAGGGGATAAGCAGGCAGGTGAGGATGCGATGGCGGACGTCGCCAAGCACGCGTGTCGCCGAAATCGCCGGAACATTGCAGCCATAGCCCACCACGATGGGGATAAAGGCCTTGCCTGGTAGGCCAATGGCGCGCATAACTCGGTCAGTGACCACGGCCGCGCGCGCCATATAACCGGAATCCTCCAGCACGGCTAGACACAGGAACATCAGGGCCAGCAGCGGGGCAAAGGTCAGCACCATGCCCACACCCCCAATAAGGCCATCTACCAGCAATCCCGAGACCAACCAGTGGTCTGGGAGGAGGCTGCGCACGGCATCAGAGACGGGACCGGTGATCAGTGCCTCCAGGCCGTCCTGCAGCGGTCCCGCAACCGTAGTGGTAATGAAGAAGACAGCCCACATCACCGCCAGAAATAGAATCGGGCCGAGCACGGGGTGCAGCACCACGCGGTCCACGCGCTGGCTAAGCGGTTCGCCGACGTCCGTCCTGGAAACGGTAACCTTTTCCGCGGCGTCCAGATCCGCAAAGCGTTGATCCAATTCTGCGTTGGGCCGGATAGTCTGTGGCTCCGTCTGCATTGCTTTTGCAACGGCACCCTCCAGCGCATCTAGTTTTTCTCGGCGGCGACCATTGACGCTGACCACCGGCATGCCCACGGCGCGCGATAGCGCGGAGGTATCGATGCTTATGCCCTGTTGCTTGGCGACGTCCTCCTTGGTCACCCCAATCACTACCCGATACGGGTACTCCGCGATCTGGAATGCGAGGTTAAGCCCGCGCGCTGGCGCAGTGGCATCCACCAACACCACAACCACATCTGGGCGCTCACACGGTGGGCACTCAACGAGCATATCGCGGGTGAATTCCTCGTCCGGGCTCATTGGATCCAAGGAATAAGCACCGGGCAGATCGATGATGTCGAAGGCCTCTGGCCGCGCATTCCACAAACCACGGCTGACTTCTACGGAGGTACCCGGCCAGTTGCCGGTCTGGACCTTCGCTCCGGTCAACGCGTTGAACAAGGTAGATTTGCCGGAATTTGGAGCCCCGACCAAGGCGAGGACCGGCGTTCCCTCCGCGGCGATACGCATGGAGGAGGTGGAGTGGCAGCTTGGCGCTGCGGTTTTGCGTGCCATTATGCCGCCACCGGGATGACTTCCAGCTGGCCGAGCGTAGCTGCATCCACCGCGTACCGGGCGGTACCCACGGTGACCAGGCGCGCCCCGCCGGCCACCTTGCGTCCGATCTGCACGCGCACCCCTGGGCGGAAACCCAGTTCACGCATACGCAGCGCCAACGCCGGCTGCGACTCAATCGCATGCCGCAGGCAGCATTCAGGTAGTTCTACCAATGCGTCCACTGGGGCTTGATCGGCACGCATACATTCGGACCTTTCGCAGGTCTGCTGGGTACGGGTGCGGGACGACAAGGACAGCTGAAACATCGCGCGGTTACCTCGGTTCTCTCGGTCCGGCTCACGCCGGTGTTCTTAGCCACACCTAAGTAGCTTCTAGATAAGCCTAACCTTAGTCCGCAAAAGGGTTTCACACAAGCGCCGATTAGTTGTGATTATCAGCACTAGACAGAGACATAAAAGTGCCCGCTCCCAGTACATCGGGAGCGGGCGAAAAGTTGGGACGAGGCTAGTCCTCAGGCAATGTAAAACCAGCACCTACGCCACCGCGACGGTCCATATCCTCTAGGACCGCATCCATGGTGTTTGCGGCGGTTGGGTTATGGACCGGCCCCTGCAGCGGGGTGCGGCACGGGAAATTCACCGGCAGGAAACCGCCGGTAATCGAACCGACGAGGCGGCCGTTGACCAACAACGGTGCACCGGAATCGCCCATCATGGCGCAGACTTGGTTGACCTGAATCTTCTTTGCCTGCTGATAGGTAATGCCGCAGGTCTTGCCGGTGGCAACGCCCTGCTTGCACACCTGCTGGCCCGGCTTAACGCCGCCGCCCAACTCATTGACGGTTACGCCATTGTAGGAGCGGGAGACCTTGGCCTTAGAGCCGAACTCAATGACGGCGTAATCCAGGTCCTCATTCTTGGACACCACGGTGCCCGTCGGGCCAATCTGCTCCGAATCGGCGGAGGTGACCGAATCCCCCACGTTGCCGCAGTGCGCAGCGGTAAGCCCAACCTTGCGGCCAGCATTATCGTTGCCCGCCACAGTCAGGGTGCACATCATCTTCTCATCGACATAAACCGGGGTGCCGGGGCCATAAAGCGACTCGCCCTCATTCATGGCTGCAACGGATTCTTCTGGAATGCGTGGGGCATCAAAGAACGAGCCCGGCACGCGGTGCAGCACGTAGTCAGCCTGTGGCTTGCCCGCAGCTACCTTGGAAAATCCATCATTTTTCCACTTATAGTTTGGATTGGTTCCCTGCGGCTTAAACTCCGGCTGGGTGGCCTGCTCCGCTAGGCCGATGGGATTCGGGTTGGTCATCGGCTCCGCGTACTGCGCCTCCTGCACCGTGTGCTGCACGGCTTGCTGCGCGTTGCGCACAGAGGAATCTACGGCGTCGGTGACGTTCTTATCCACCTGCGGGGTTTGGATACCAACCCCCGCCAGGCCATCTCGGACCTGGTTAATAATCCCTGCGGAGTCGAAATCCGGTTGGGGCAATTCCTGGGCGCCTGCGGCCGGGGACCCCAGGAAAAACGCACCAGCGAAAGCCGAGCCCACCAGGACTTTCTTAAGGTGCGGAATGCGAAGCATCAAGGTACCTACTTTCAGTTGTCAACATCGTGCAAGCTCGATACTGGCACGAAAAAATTGTGGAATCAGCAAACTCCTGTGACTGTGTCCAAGCCGTTATATTTCTTCCAGAATTCGGGGGTAATCACCCCTCCCCTATCATTGGGCGCATGGTCACACCGCTGTCTTATTCCGATACCTCTGGCTTCCCGCAGCTGCACATGTCACGAGTCATCGACGCTGATTTTTATACCGCCGCACACCGGCTTTTCCGCTGGTCAATCCAACGCAGCGGCCTTTTCCGCGTGCGCCCCACCCATGACGTTGTGGAGCTCGGCGCGGAGGTCACCATGGGCCTCGGCCCATGGGATTTTCGCTGCCGCGTGGTCGATGTATTCCACGAGGACGGCCGCTGCGGGTTCACCTACGGCACCCTTCCTGGACACCTCGAGCGCGGCGAGGAGACCTTCGCTCTGGAGCGCCTGCGCGATGGCCGCACACTGCTGCTTATCGACGCCGCCTCAGAGCCCTTCCTCCCCTTCCTGCGCCCCGTGGTAGACGTGCCGCGGCGCCTCCTGATTAGCCGGCTCTACCTCCACGCTTTGGACGATTAGCAGAATTGCGCATATGACAAAAGCCGCCTCCCCGACCCCTGGGAAAGCGGCTTAGTATCAACGCTGGTTAGTTCTTGCGCTTGTCCTCGATGGACTCGCGTGCATCGCGCACAGCGCCCTTGACGCGGTCAAAGAAGCCACCCTTCTTCGTGGACTCCTCTTGGTACTCGTGAGCCTTGTCTTCCACGAAGCCCTTAGCGCGCTGGAACGCATCGCCGACGGCGCTACCAGCCTCGGATGCCTTGTCCTTTAGCTGATCCAGGCGCTCAGAGGACTGCTGACCGTTGACGTTGTCCTGGTTCGGCGCAGTAGCAACACGCTCTTCGTTTGCTTCGCCTACGATGTGCTGGCTGGGCGCGTAGTCAGAGTTACCTTCATCCAGCTTCTCCTGCAGGTCCGGCTGCTGCGGGGCGGAACCAATGTGTTCTTCCTTCGCGCCACCTACGATGTGCTGGCTCGGGGCGTAGTCAGAGTTATCCTCGTCCAGCTTCTCCTGCAGGTCCGGCTGCTCGGCAGCTTTAGCCACATGTTCTTCCTCCGCTCCAGCGACAACGTGGTTCTGCGGTTCATACTTGCTTGCGGTGGACTCATCTCCGTCCGCAGACGGCTTTCCGACCGGCTTGGACAGGCCGGCTGCACCTGCGGCACCAGCTGCAGCTGCAGCGGACTGCGAGGACTTGTCAGATTTAGCTGCCGAAGACGCGGTGTCTTTAGATGCTAGGTACTTGTATTCGTTGCGGTCCAAGTCGACCTCGTGGCCTAGTTCGTTTGCCATTGCTACGTACTCCTTTAAATAGATTTATCTTCTCCCCTCTAGGGTTCCAGAAAGTTCAGGAGCGTGCACGGAAATGGGTATGGGAAAGCGTCGACCGGTGGAGGGATCAGTCATCTCTAAACACTCAACATGGAAGGTTTCGCGTACGAGTTCAGCAGTCATCACCTCCTCGGTGGCCCCTTCGGCCACAATGCGTCCCTCACGCATGGCTACGATTCTATCGGCGTAACGCGCGGCATGGACCATATCGTGGACCACCATGACCACTGTGACCCCGGTGCCATTGAGATCTCGAATCAGATCCAAAATGGACAATTGGTGCGCGGGATCGAGGTAAGTAGTCGGCTCATCAAGCAAGGTAATTGGCGTTTCTTGGGCCAAAGTCATAGCGAGGAAGACGCGCTGGCGCTGACCACCGGAAAGATCTGCCGCGGGGGCGTCGAGAAGCTCGCTCACCCCAGCACGCGAGGCAGCACGCTCAACCGCTGCATGATCTCCGGCCCGCATCGTCGCTAGCGCCCCTGTATAGGGATATCGGCCGTAACCGATGACGTCACGCACTAATACCCCTTCCGGAGCCACGGGATGTTGTGGCAGAAAAGAAACTTCACGGGCAAAGGCACGCGAGGAATACTTGCTGATATTTTGGTCCGCGAGGTGCACCGCGCCTGCGCTGGGCGTAAGTTGGCGGCCCAATGTCTTGAGAAGCGTCGATTTGCCGCAGCCATTCGGCCCGATCAGAGCGGTTACTTGACCTCTGGATAAATGAAGATTTACGTCCTTGACCACATCGGGTCCACCGTAGCCCACGGTTAATCCGCTGCACGTCAGTGTCATGTCTAGCCTCCGTTTCGCACTCGGGTCAGTCGAGTCAATAGGAAAATGAAATACGGTGCACCGATCAGCGCGATGAGCGCGCCAACGGGGATTTCCGTGGGGGCGAAGGCCCAGCGACCGAGCGTATCGCATGCGGTCACAAGGACCGCGCCGCCTAGGGCTGCCACGGGTATTTGCCAGCGCAGGTTCGCGCCAACAACCAAGCGAGCAGCATGGGGGACGATGAGTCCGGCGAAGCCCAAGACCCCGGCCGCGGCGACTCCCGCGGCACCGAGGATGACGGCTAAGGCTACTGCTATTAGGCGCCATATCTTGGTGCTCACGCCGATGCCGGCCATGGTGGAATCATCCAGCGCGAGCATATCCAGGTGTTTTGCCACCACCATCGCGACGGTTAGGGCGAGAAGGATAAAGGGGGCGACAATGGTGGCATCGCCAAGCGAGCGGGCGTAAAGCGAACCTTTCAACCATGTCATGGCCGCTCCTGCCTCTGGGGCAGCCCGCACCAGGAGCAATTCGGTGATGGCGCCCAGCCCAAAAGATACCGCCACCCCGGTAAGCGGCAGGCGCACCGGATCACTTGCCCCGCGCCCGGCGAGGAGAAGAACCACCCCAGTTCCCGCCAACGCGCCAATAAAGGCAATAAAAGTCAGCAGGTGGGCCGGCAGGGCGCCTGATCCCATGAGTACCGCAACGGCCGCGAGTCCGCCGCCGGAGGTAATACCCACCGTATCTGGTGCGGCCAGAGGATTGCGTAGCGCGGACTGCAATAGACAGCCAGATACGGCCATGGCAATACCTGCGCAGATTCCCACCAAGATCCGCGGGGCACGGTACTTCCAGATGAGCGGCTCTCCGGTAACGAAGGCGGTGAGCACTTCGCCCGGCGGTTTCATCACCGCACCGACGCCCATGCCGATTATTGCGCTCAACGCCAACGCCAGGATGAGTCCTACTAGCACCCCAACAAATCTCTTATGCCGCATGCTTCCTCCTCCCCAGCGCATGGACGGACCACAACACTAATGGCATGCCAGCCAAAGAAGTCACGATGCCCACTGGGGTCTCGGCCGGCGCCCAGATTGCCTGGCCAACCGAATCGGCCACCAGAAGCACCGCTGCTCCAACAAATCCAGCCACGCACAGCCCCATGCGGTGGTGCGGGCCGCACACCCGCCACGCTACGGCCGCGGCCATCAACCCCAAGAAGCCAATCGGCCCAGTTGCAGCTACGGCCGGAGCAATAAGCACTACCGCCGCCACAATGGCTGCCAACCGAATGCGCTCCGGCTTCGCGCCGACAGCACCAGCCACGGCATCGCCTGCTACGAGCAAGTCCAGCGTTTTTGCACCGACTAAGGTCAAGGGAACCACGACCAGCACGGCAATCAGCGCCGGCATGATACCGCTTAGGCGCACACCGGCAAGCCGACCAGAAAGCCATGACATCACCGTAGCCAGTTGAGCTTCATCTACTACCAAGAAAATGGAGGTCAATGCGCTACACAGCGCGGAAACAGCAACGCCAACGAGTACCATGCGCTGGATCGCACCGCTCTTACCGACGCCCACCGTCACCCCCACAGCAATCCCCGCACCCAACAGCGCACCGGGCAACTGGTCAACACTCGAGGTTTCGCTTCCTATAAACATTGCTGTTGCGACTGCGCCGAGTGCCGCACCGGAGTTCACACCAGTGATGGACGGATCGGCTAGCGGATTCGCAGTTGCCGTCCGCAGCAATAACCCGCCTACCCCTAATGCGATACCGACGACCGTGGTGGCAAGGAGACGGTCAAAGGCCACGCTATGCAGCTCTTCTTCCAGCCACGGGGTATCAGCTGGCACCTGAACATGGCGAAGCCGCCACCACCACACGAAGGCGACGGCAGCGGTTGCAAGGACCAGGCAGGCGCTGGTTTTAGTTCGAGGTGCCACTACTCTTCAGCGGCGATGATGTCATCGAGCATATGCTCGGCGGAAAGCGGCCCGCGGGCGCGCGACCAGATATCTTGGTCCACCTCTACGATGTCGCCGCTACCCTTGGCATAGGGCGTCTTTTTAAACGCATCGACGTCCTTGTACATAAAGACTAGGTCAGCCTTCATACCAGGGAGCTTATCGCCGGTCAGTTCCGCTACATCAGTCTTGGATTCGATGGATGACTTCTCACCTTCGAAAGCATAATTATAGCCCACCTCACTCAGTAGCGACTGGGGGAAGGAAGGGTTGACCCAGGTATAGAGCATCTCACTGGACCACCCAGCCACGACCGCACGACTCCCCGGCTTTACCGTGTCCTTGGTCTGAGCAATCTTGTCCTCGATGCGCTGACGGACATCTTTAGCCTTTTCCTCTTTGCCGAGTTTGGCCGCGATCTCATCCATCGAGTCCAGCACGTCCGAGTAAGTTTCATCTGGGTAGGATTCCGTCTGCGCAATCTCTTCCAGCTGCGGCATGATATCAGCTTGACGGGTAGGGCTAGCCAAAATCAGATCTGGTTCCAAAGACTGGATAACCTCCAAGTTCGGCTGCTTGGCTTGGCCCACGGAGGTCGCCTGACCTAACTGGCCCTTCAAAGTAGTCGGTGCCTCCGACTTACCGATTTCCACGATTCCCACTGGGTCCACATCGAGGGCCTTGAGAATTTCCTCGTAGCGCCAATCAAGCGCCACAACTCGCTCGATCTTCTTTTCTCCGTTTCCTTCAGAAGAAGAATCAGAAGAACACGCAACAAGGCCTGCCCCTACAGCTAAGGCGGATACGAACGCAAGAACTACACGCACTTTCGTGAAATATTTTAGCATAGCTTTACCTTAGATTAATAAGGGTTTGCTGTCTAGGATTGATTACTTGTCTCGCCAATACCGACGATATAGCCACGTTATGAGCGCCATAAGACACCGAAGTGACAGTGGCGTGGTGCACGTACGCATCCCCTTGTTTCTTCAACCCCTCGGCGCCGGAAAAGTTCATCGTTTGATGGAGGCACGCGAAAAGCATTCATATATGCATTGCTACCACTGTCATCGGACGTCACTACCTAGACCAAAACCAGCACTACTCAGCAGGGACATAAATCCCTACAACGCTCTGATCTACCGCAGCTTCCAATTCCTGACGGCTAATCACGTATTTGCGGCCCAATTTTCCCCTCCAATGTAGAACTCGTCACCCTTGATAGCATTCAGATCCGCCACAACAGGAAGGGTTTCAGGAACCCCAATCGGGCCGATACGATTGCGCGATGGGCGGACGCTGCTGCTTATCGATGCCGCCTCCGAGCCCTTCCTGCCCTTCTTGCGCCCGCTTGTCGATATCCCCCGTCGCCTGCTCATCCGCCGGTTCTACCTGCACGCGCTGGACTAGCACGACAGCACAAAGGCCGCTGCCTCTCCCCCTACGGGAAAAGCAGCGGCCTACGCATAGTTAACTACTTGCGCTTCTCATCGAGATTATCGCGAGCCTCGCGCACAACGTCTTTCACGCGGTCAAAGAAACCGCCCTTCTTACCAGATCCTTCCTGGTACTCCTGGGCCTTGTCTTCTACAAAGTCCTTCGCGCGGTTGATGGCTTCTTCGACGACATTGCCGGCCTCGGTGACCTTGTCCTTCAGGTCATCAAAGTCATCGCGCTCATCATCTTCCGCATTCTCTTCCGGCTGCTCCGGCGCGGTGCCGATGTGCTCTTGCTCGGCCTCGCCCACCACATGCTGTAAGGGCTCATAGTCCGCGTTATCCTCGTCCAACTGTTCTTGCAGATCGGGCTGCTCCGCCGCAGTGCCGACGTGCTCTTCCTCAGCGCCGGTAACGACGTGGTTTTTTGGCTCGTAATCGCTCTGGGTCGCGGCATCATTCTGCTCATCTGTGTTCGCCGTTACGGCGGCGTCGGCAGCAGCAGTTCCAGCAGCTGCAGCTCCTGCGGCCCCAGCTCCCGCTGCCGCAGCCTTGCCGGATTCAATCTTGTTGCCCTCGGCATCAGTGGATGCCAGGTAGGTAAACTTCTCGCGGTCCACGTCTACTTCGTGGCCAAGGGCGCGTGCAGTTTCTTTAGCCATTGCTTTGTACTCCTTAACTAGATCTATTTTCTCCTATCCTAGCGTTCCAGAAAGTTAAGGTGCGTGCACGGGGAACCGGAATTGGAAAACCGGAAGGCTCTTTTGTGATTTCGGTGTCCCTCCCTTCAGTGAGAGATACGGCTGAGCCTCGGGTTGTTCAAAACAACCGCGTTTCGCCAAAAATCGAGCCGAAAAGTGGACAAACGCGGTTGTTTTGGGCATTCCGCCGCCGCGCCAACACAACGTCGCGGTCGAAAAGGCTCTCGCCCACGGAGTCGGCTGAACAACGTTCGCTTACTTCACCGTGTCCACCACGCTTATGGCAACCACAGCCACCCGGCTCCCGCGCGGGACCGTGGTCCGCAAATGAAAGGTTAAGCTTGGGGATTTTGGCCTACCGAGGTTCTTCTTTAGGAATTCGCTTCTGCTTCCAGGACGAAAAGGTGTTTGCCCCAGCCAACAGCCGTGGCTGAAGAAATTAAAGTGCCGCTATCAGCGGTAGCAGCGCTGACATCGTCCTGAGTCGGCACCTTGGTGCCGAACATCGAAAGCCTCACCATGTCCTCTTCATAGGAATGCTCATCGCCGCCGGTTTCCTCGAGAACCTCAGAAAGGATATAGGCCCGACGGAACGCATCCCCGTGAGTTGCCCGGCCTAATTGGGCAGCCACCTCATTGCCACCAAAGACGCTCCAGGGATCAATGAAAATTACATCAGTTGCCCACGCATAGTCCGCCTCGGTAGGGTTGAAGCCGCTTCCGTCGCCACTCGTTTCACATCGTTCACGAGAAACTCCTGCGATTTCCCCTAGTACTGCTTCCGAGGGCGCATCGGTAATAATCCGGCTCTGGGCCTGCTCACATCGCCGGAGAATTTCATCCGCATATACTGCACCTCCCTGGCCAATGATGAGAACACGAGCGGTGTCATCCAAGTGCTGCTGCAGCGCCTGTGCAGCGGATGGAGCAGTCCACCCAGCGCTCACATTCTTTTGCTCAAAGCGCTCGGCGGCGAGTTGTGGGTCACGGCTCACATATTCTGACCATGGCAAACCCCTTTCGCCTTGCGGTGCCGACTCACCGGTACGAAGGCTGTGTTCAAGGCGCATCAGCGCCATCGCCTCAAGATGCGCGGGCCCGCTTAGCCAACGCACCACATTTGAATCTGGGTCCGCCAGTTCCGTTCCCATTGCGGTCAAGGCGAGGGTGGTTTCGCTAACTTCGACAAGTTCAAGAGCCGCCAGGTAACGGATAAACCTCCGCAACGCCTCCTCGTGAAGATCTGTTGCAGCAGCGAGGGCAGGAACAGTATTGGCACCCGCATCGATCTCTTGGAATAGGCCTAAACGTACGGCAGTGCGGAGCGCAAAGGCTGAATTCAGCTCAGCCAAATCGTGGATATTGTGCAAGACACTATTGCTACTGCTCGTTGCGCTTTCTTTGCCGCCTTTCCGGCTAGTGCGCCGCCAGTATCCTGTAATCTCCTGATGCTCAGGGGCAATTCCAGAAACCTTGAACAAACGTCGCAGTGTTTTCAGCCGGGAGGCCTCCCCCGCCGCCCACACGTATGCTTCGCCATTAGGCAACTGTGAATCAGCGCTCTCTTCAAAGAGCGCACTAGCCTTTTCTACGAAGCCCTCGCCCTGGTCACGTATCGCCCAGTGGATCTGTACTGAATCCGGAATATCTAAGTCTTGAATATCAGCGCTTGTCGGAACCTCTACCACCGCAATCGCATCATGCCCAGACGGGAGCGATTCCAGGCAGCGGCCGATGGCTGGGAGCGCAGTCTCGTCTCCTGCCAACAAAAGCCAATCGGTGTGCGTGGGTAACTGTGCACACGACTTCGGGCCTGCCACAAAAATGGGGTCCCCGATGCGGACACTCTGTGACCAGTTTTCGGCCAAGCCCTCACCATGGCGCGCAAAATCAATTGCTAATCGCCCGTTTACAGCGTCAAAGTAGCGAACCGTGTATGTGCGGAATAGATTCTTAACGGCTTCTGGCCACAAAAGGTTACCATCGTTTTGGGCGATTGGGTGCGGCCGCTCTCCAGTTTCCGGATCTGGGAAGATGAGCCGAACATCGTCATCAAAACCATGGCTTAACAATGAAGGAACGGAAATACCATCGCGTTCATGCTCCTGGAGCTGTTCCCCGCTAAGCGTAATACGCCGCATGGCTGGCGATATATCTTCGATGTTTTCCACATATAATTCCCGGTAAGAAATTGGATAAATTTCCCTGCTCCGGCTGTTCCTTGGCATATTTGAGACCATTCCCCTCTCGGTCTAGATGGCTTTTAATTCACTTTGTTCGATGGCCTATTTTCTTATTAATTTTTTGCTGGTGCTTTGAACGCCTCTCCCAGCGCCAAGCATTTTCCAGCTCACCTACATACCTTTAATGCAGTCATCGTGCTGCACCGATGGACGAATATGCGGGAAGCGTGAGGCCAGGTTTTCGGTTTCGGAAGGGCAAGAACGGACGCACCACCACCTTGGATACAGTCCATTGAAGAGAACGCCTTCCGATAAATCGGAAGGCGTTGGCGACTACCTGCCGCAGTGGAGTAAGCCCCACCTAGCAGGCATCGGAGTTGTGCGGACCTTGACTACTTTCCAACTTTTTCCAGCGTCGGCATCGTCTTATCCAGCACCCAAGCTCGACTCAAGCTCGTCGGGTTGTTGAGTCCGGCAACGATGGCTGAATCACCGGCAAGAGTCGCATCGGATTTCACCTGCGGAAGATCTTTGTATCCCGGAATGTTTTCAAATTCTTCGATTGAGCCGTCGCGGTTATAAATAACCATAAAGTCAGCGGCCAGGTAGGACACGTTTTCCGGAGAAAGCGTGACGCGGCCCTTATCAACTGGAACGGATCCGTCCGTCAGCTTGTCCGGGAACTTCATGCCCAGATCGTAGATGAAGGAGGCACCTGGATCCTCGGGGTCAGCAACGGCACCAAAGGATCCCTGGGCAAATTGGGAAACAATGCCGGTCTTACCGGAGAGGTTAGGCAGTTTTTCCTTCACGTCGGAGAAACGCTTTTGATCCTCTTCAATGGCTTTCTTCGCTTCGGATTCCTTATTGAAGATCTTGCCCAATGCTTCTAGCTGAGATTCCCAGCCGATGCCCTCTCCCTTATCGGAGATTCCGCCGAGAGTCGGTGCGATTGCAGACAATTCCTTGTAATTAGCCTCAGAAATTGTCCAGTAGTCACCAACGATGAAGTCGGGTTCGATTGCCGCGATTTGTTCTTGTGGCAGAGTTTTGAAATCTGTCTGATCGATTACCTTGACGCCATCGAGCTTCTCTTCACGCCAAGGCGAATTCTTGTCTATTCTATGCTGCACAACAGCTGCTGGTTTAATTCCAAGTTCCAGCAGGTTATCAACGGCCGTCCCCACTGCAACCACATTTTGCGGATTGACCGGATACGTATCCGTACCGCGGGCGTGCTCAATGGTCACGTCCTCTGCAACTTCGGAGGTTGTTGCCGCTTCATCGGTTGAATCCTTCGACGAGCAGCCTGACAGAACCAATCCGGCACAGATAGCGGCAGCGATAAATGACCGCGCGCCCCTTTTTACTGACATCCCTTTTCCTTAAAGTCGGTTTCCTGAGGTTGCCTTTCAGCTCTTTTCATCGGATTTTCCGGTAGACCCGAAGGCAACTTTCAAGTTAGGTTAGCGTTACCTAAGCCACGTTGCAACAGATTTGTTAAACTATTTTCCTATAGATATTTCCTATTTACAAGACTCCTAGTCCCACACCCGCACAAGACTCATCCCCGGCTATAAATAAGTGCGGACCTAAGAAAATGCTGCTTGACGATGCACTTCCGGGCGGCGGGTCGGCGGAACGACCGGCTCCCCACAAAGCGAAAACCGCCCCCACACA
>NZ_JASBOF010000027.1:0-17186 GCF_039907195.1 Corynebacterium sp. c3Ub_189
CTGCGATCCTGGTTCGCCGTGGCAGCGAGGCACCAATGAAAACACCAACGGACTATTAAGGCAGTACTTCCCTAAAGGCACAGACCTAAGCGTTCATAGTGCAGCGGACCTAGAATTCGTCGCCATGCAACTCAACCGCCGCCCCCGCAAAACCCTGGGCTTTCAAACACCAGCCGAGAAAATGGCCGCACTGATAAACTCAACCGAAACATAAGAAGTGTTTCCACGACCACTAGAATCCGCCAGGGAATTAGGAAAATAGAAATCCCCCTGCACCCACGGTTGGTTGCAGGGGGATGCTGGCGCGCAGCGCGCTAGTACTAGCGACGCTCCTTGATGCGAGCCTTCTTGCCGCGCAGATCGCGCAGGTAGTAGAGCTTCGCACGGCGGACGCGGCCACGGCGGGAGACCTTGATGGACTCCAGGTTCGGGGAATGAACCGGGAAGGTACGCTCAACGCCGATACCGAAGGAAACCTTACGGACAGTGAAGGTCTCACGGATGCCGGAGCCCTGACGACGGATGCAGATGCCCTTGAAGAGCTGTGCACGCTCGTTGTTGCCCTCGATAACCTTTACGTTAACGTCAAGGGTATCGCCTGGGCGGAAGGACGGGATATCGTCGCGCAGCTGTGCTGCATCAACCTTGTCAATAATGTTGGACATGCCAATATTCCTTTTCAGTTTGGGACAGAGGACCCTAGCGGCATACTGCCTAACCGGTTCGTGCCCGTTACATAGAACGGTGTACTACTTTTCCATATTCGCCAGCAAGAACCAAATTCTTCTATAGCTGGCCCTGGCCCCACCCAAACTATGCCGCCGCAGTGGACTTTGCACGAAAGAGGTATTCATCAACAATTCTTGCAGTACCTAGGTGACGCGCACGGAAAACCGCTTGAGACGCTAAAAGCGCAAGAAGTGCGGTCACGACCAGCACCCCCATGCCGGTCCAGAAGGTCGTATCATAAATTCCGTCAGTAGCGCGCGTGAAGGCATCCTTTGCATAGGCCATCGGATGGAGGGGGTGAACAACGCTGAGCGGCCGCGGAATAGCGGCTACCGGCCACACACCGCCGAAGACCATCACACCTAAAGCGAAGAGTCCCGCGGCAAACACACCACCTACCTTTCGCCCAAACGTCACCAAGAAGAACTGGTAGGTTGCCGCGCCTGCTGCAGCTATCGCCGCTATCACCCCGAGTATCATTGGCCAGCTTTCAGGTACCCAGCCCAGCGTCGCAGACATGAGTGCCATAAATGCTAGAATAAGAAAGTTGAGAATAGTTAGTACGCCAAAAGCTCCAAGTATTCCGCGCGCTGGATGCACCACACGGACCCCTCGTCGGCCTAAGTAATACGGAAGCATCAGAGCTACAAGCAGCATGACGAGGAAGCCAAAGACGAGGACCAAAAGAAGTGAGGCACCGCCGGTAATGTCCTTGCGAGTAGGGTCCAAGGGGTTTACCACGGTTTGAACCGGATGCACATTGGACGCCGTGAAGTTGATAGGCACGGCCATGTTTTGAGCCGACTTATCGGGCTTGGAAATAGTTGGCGCTTTGGCTACTCCATCCGTCAGCTTCTGGGATAGTTCACCGGAACCAGACTTGAGCTTATCCATACCGCCTTTAAGCTCTGCGCCTCCGGCCGCTAACCGATCGGTTCCTTCTTTAAGAGTACCGGTACCTGCATGAAGGCGGGTGGCACCATCGTGCAGCTGCGAGGCTCCATCGCTTAGCTCTCCCACGCCTCCACGAAGCTGCTTGGTTCCATCCGAAAGACGATGGGCGCCAACATTGAGCTTATTCATTCCCCCCAGATACTCCGAGTTGGGATCTGAAAGGTTGTAATGTAGCTGACCAGTCCCCTCCGAAAGCTGCTCGAGTTTGTCCACCATGTTTCCGCTCGCTTCAGGGTCAAGCTTGGATACGAGCGAATTGAGTTGCTCTGCCTGCTGCTCCATACCTAAATTGCGCAATGCGCCTACCAGCTGCGACAGTGCTGGGACCACAATCTGGGCCTGCTTAAGCACTGGAATAAGCATTCCCGTGAGCTGATTGACTCCGCCATCGATCTGACCGGCGCCGTCAGCAAGACGGCCAGTTCCAGAAAGCAGTTTATCGGACCCTGTGGCAAGCTGAGCCGCACCTTCATCGAGCTGGACCGCACCCTCATCGAGGCGCCCAACCCCTTCATTGAGACGAGCGGTTCCATCGACCAAAGACGAGGTTCCGTCATTAATCTTTCCGGCACCAGCTCCCAATTCCCTGATTCCAGCGACAGCACGGCTACCACCCTCCTGAAGCTTCCCAGCGCCCTGATCAAGACGCCCAGCGCCGTCGGCGGCATTGCCTAGGCCGTCACTTAGTTTGTTGAGCCCCTCAATTACCTGGTCAGCGTATTTCTTCGAAATCGCGTTTTCCACACTGGTTTGCACCTGGGGAATCAGACTTGAGGAAATGACGGAACCATTGGACCCGTAAAAGTCGTTACTAGCAAAATGGATTTCAGGTTTGACGGGATTGTCACTAATGATGGTCACCGCCTGCTGGGAAAAATCTTTGGGGATGGTCACCACCATCAAATACTTGCCCTTGATTAGGCCTTCATCACCCTCAGTCTTTTCCACCTCTGTGAAATTGAGGTAGTTGGTATCTAGCAATCCTTCTACCACCTGTTCACCGTAGTTGGTGTACGTGTCCTGCTTATCTACGCCCACGTCCTCATTGACCACCGCCAAGTCGATCTTGCGCATGTACTTGGAAGGGTCCCACATCGCCCACATCATGGTCCCGGCAATAATGATGGGCGCAACCAAGAAGAACACTATGCATACTCGGGCCAACACGCTGCGGGGCCGCCAATCGAGTAGGCGGTGCCAACCCAATACTCCCCTGCTGTAACCTCTTTTAGCCCCGTTGCTCATTTCTTTCTCCTTGCACTAAACAGTGACTCGAACCAGCAGATATTTAGTTTTGCTCAACTTACCATTTTGGGTTGATATCCGCGCATTTTAGACACCAATCCATCCAAAACTTGCTTCCGAACAGGAAAAACTCCCATCGCCCACGGCGATGGGAGCTACACAGCTGGGCGAATCAGGGCTTCCCAACGGCAGTTGAAAGCGGTTAGAATCCTGCCTTCTTCAGGGCATCGGCCATGGCTCCACCGCCGCCGGTGCTGCCTGCCCCACCCGTGCGGCCGCGCGAGCCACCCCGGGATCCGCGCCCAGAGTTGTGGCCGGAGCGCTTTCCTTCTCCTCTGCCGCCGGACTTAGCGGAACCGCGTGGGGAATCACCGCGGCGCTTGGGAGCCGGCTTCCCCGGTTCATCATCCAAACGGAGCGAGAGACCGATGCGCTGGCGCTCCACATCAACCTCCATGACCTTCACCTTGACCACCTGGCCAGAGCGCACGACCTCGTGCGGATCGGAGACAAACTTGTGGCTCATGGCAGAAACGTGGACGAGACCATCCTGATGGACTCCGACATCCACGAAGGCGCCGAATGCCGCCACGTTTGTCACCGTGCCCTCAAGAATCATGCCCGGGGTGAGATCGGAAACCTTATGTACGCCCTCTTTAAAGGTGGCGGTCTTGAACTCAGGGCGCGGGTCGCGTCCGGGTTTATCCAGCTCGGCGATGATATCGGTCACCGTAGGAATGCCGAAAGTCTCGTCTGCAAAGTCTGCTGGCGCCAGCGTGCTGAGCACTCGGGTGTTGCCAATAAGTTCAGAAATACCCAGGCCCGTCTTTTCCGCGATGCGGGAGACGACAGGATATGCCTCAGGGTGTACGGCAGAGGAATCCAGCGGATCGGTACCGCCGTTGATGCGGAGGAAGCCTGCAGATTGCTCAAAGGCCTTAGGCCCAAGACGCGGTACCTTCTTCAGTTCCTTGCGGGAGGTAAAAGAACCGTGTTCATTGCGGTAGGCCACAATATTGGTGGCGATGGTGGAATTGACACCAGCTACGCGCTCAAGCAGCGGGACGGAAGCGGTATTGAGATCAACGCCCACGCCGTTTACCGCACTTTCCACGACGCCATCAAGGGTGCGGGCGAGCGCCGTCTGATTAACGTCGTGCTGGTACTGCCCCACACCAATGGCCTTCGGATCAATCTTGACCAACTCAGCCAAAGGATCCTGCAAGCGGCGTGCGATGGAGACCGCGCCGCGCAGTGAGACATCCATGTCGGGGAATTCCTCCGCCGCAAGCGGCGAGGCTGAGTAAACCGAAGCGCCGGACTCCGATACCACTACAGGAGTGGGTCGCTGACCCCCAGCTTGCTTTATGAGGTCCGCAATTTCCTGGGCAAGCTTCTCGGTCTCGCGGGAGGCGGTGCCGTTGCCGATGGCCATAAGGTCTACAGAATGCTTGGCGCACAGGGTCGACAGCGTCTGAGCTGCTTGGCTCCACTGGTTCTGCGGCTGATGCGGGTAGACAATGGCGGTATCGAGCACCTTGCCGGTTTTGTCCACTACCGCGCACTTCACACCATTGCGGTAACCCGGATCCAAGCCAATGGTGGCACGTTGGCCAGCAGGTGCCGCGAGCAGCACGTCGCGCAAATTGGTGGCAAAGATCTTCAGCGCGCCTTCCTCTGCAATCTCTTTCAGCCGCATGCGAACGTCCAGGCTGGAGGAAATATAGAGCTTGGTGCGCCAGCCCCAATGGACGGCGTCGGCAAGCCACTTGGAGGAGCGATCCAGCTCGAAGCGGGAGGCGATTGTGTCCTCGTAGTCCGCGTCATCGCCGGCATCGAGCTGCAGCTGCAGCACGCCCTCATTCTCGCCACGCAGCAGCGCCAAAATGCGGTGCGAAGGCAGCTTGTGGAAGGGCTCGTTGAAATCAAAGTAATCCTTAAACTTCGCGCCTTCGGCTTCCTTGCCCGCAACAACGCGCGCGCCCATGGAGCCCTCAGTGAACATACGCTCGCGCACTTCACCCACCAGATCCGCGTCGAGCGCGAAGCGATCCACCAAGATGGCGCGGGCGCCATCGAGTGCCTTCTTGGTGTCCTCAAAGCCCTCGGTGGTAAAGGCCTGTGCCAGCTCTTCTGGAGCCGCGTTGGGATCCGCAATGAGCTTATCGGTCAGCTCCTCTAGGCCGGCTTCGCGGGCAATATCGGCCTTGGTTTTGCGGCGCTTCTTATACGGCAGGTACAGGTCCTCCAGGCGCGCCTTGGTCTCGCAGGCAAGGATTTGTTCCCTGAGGGCGTCGCTAAGCTTGCCCTGCTCTTCAATCGCCGCAAGGATGGTCTCCTTGCGCTCCTGTAGTTCCTTCAAGTAGTTCGCACGCTCTTCAATGGTGCGCAGCTGGGAATCATCCAGCCCGCCGGTGGCCTCCTTGCGGTAGCGGGCAATAAACGGGACGGTATTGCCCTCCGCAAGCAGCTGCAACGCGGTAGAAACCTGCGATTCCTTGACGTTGAGCTCGGCGGCGATAGTGGCCGCAATATTCACGTGGTCTCCTCACTCTTTCTCGAGGTTTGGGATTAGACCCACCCAATTTACCGCACGGCCCCTTTACTGCCTTCGCTTGCCGACGCCCCCAATACGCACAAAACCTCCTTTCCCCAGTAAGGAAAGGAGGTTGCCGTAGTGCGTTCTTAGTAGATAACCACGCGGGCGTTATCGCCGCCGGAGCAGGAAACGCGCGAAGAGCTACCGGAGCAGTACATGGTGTAGGTACCACCTGTTGCCGGCGAGTAGACACTCAAGGTAGCGCCGGTTCCGCCGCCAGCGACCCAGTTATTCATAAACGCGGTATAGACGTTGTTGGCAAACCCACTGGAGGTTTTGCTGGTAGCCGCATAGTAGCTAGTGAAGTCACTCCAAGAGTGCCCATTGCTGCTGCCAGAAGACGCTGCCTGTGCCGGCGCTGGAGCTGGAGCATCCTTGGTCTTGGTGACCGTGACCGGGCTGGAATCTTCATCCTCATCGTCTGCATCGTCCTTGGAGGAGCCGGAGCCACTATTCGCATCCGCCTGTTGGAATTGACTATCGGCGGCCGCGCTAGTCGATGCATCATCCTTGTTAGTGGTCACGAACATGATGACCATGGCAGCCACCGCGATAACCGCCACAATGGCTGCGATAATCGCGGCGATCGTGGCGCCACCTACGCCACCGCTTCGCTGCGGCTGGGAATAATACTGCTGATTGTACTGGGGCGGTTGTTGGTTATATCCACCGTAGTTATTGCCATTGGGAGCCGTCATGGTTAAGGGACCACCTTGGGAATAGGAATCTGAAGGGAATGTCCCCTTTACTATAACCCTAGAAGGCATATGCGCTGCAGTTTAGGCAGGAAAAAGCGCTAAAGAGTTTTCCAGATTGCTCTTATAACCCAGATTCGGCCCGCCACACCGCTGGGGCGCCAAGCCCCATCTCTGTAAAACCGATTTCCGCACTGCCCACCCACGAGGCTGCCGGCGGCAAGCAGTCTGCCACCAGGGCGGCCACTGTGGCCAGGGGCTGTGTGGTCTCTCCGTTTACGATGAGCCGCCACACCGGAATTCTCTGCGGCCACTGGCCGAATCTGAAGCGATATTCCTGCGCTAGCGGGCTGCTTTCAGTGCACTCCTCCGCTACCTGGAGGGCAAAAATGCTTATTGGCTTAAAACCCCGGACACGTATCGCCTCCGGTAATGCTTCGAGGCTTTTCTCCCACTCCTGGGTTACTAGGAGTATCGAGAGGTCAGCGCTTACCTCCATTAGCCTTCACCCTGGGTGTTGGCTTCTTGTTCCAACTGCGCGATGAAGGCCTTGTCGTCCTTATCGAGCTCAGCCGCCTCCAAAAGTTCGGGACGGCGTTGCCACGTGCGCAGCAATGCCTGTTCCCTCCGCCATTTGTCTACCAAACCGTGGTTTCCCGAGGTGAGCACGTCCGGCACGGCTAGGCCACGCCACTCTCGCGGCTTAGTATAGCTCGGGCCTTCTAAGAGACCATCAGAAAAAGAATCTTCCTCATGAGAGCGCTTATTTCCCAGCACCCCGGGGATGAGGCGCACCACAGCCTCAGCAATCACCAACGTTGCCACTTCCCCACCGATCAACACATAATCGCCGATGGAAACTTCGCGCACGCGGTAACGCCGAGCGGCGTCATCCACCACGCGCTGATCGATGCCCTCATAACGCCCGCAGGCAAAAACAATATGCTCCTCATTGGACCACGCCCGCGCATCTGCTTGGCTAAACGGTTTTCCCGTTGGCGTCGGCACGATAAGCAATGGGAGGTCGCTATCCTCATCGGCCGTGGCATCAACCGCATAGGCTTGTGCCTCTACCCCTTCTAATTCATCGTGGCGCGGACGGTTCAGATGTGGCAGCGCAGACTCTAGATTGGGCGCACTTTCCCGCGCGGCGACGCTATCGAGCGCCGGCCCCCAAACTTCTGGCTTCATAACCATGCCGGGGCCACCACCGAACGGCGAGTCATCGACAGACTTATGCACATCCGTAGCCCACTGACGCAGATCGTGCACACCTACCTCAAGGCGACCTTGTTCAATGGCCTTCCCCAAAAGCGCATGCCGTAACGGGTCGAGGTACTCCGGAAAGATGGTGATGACGTCAAGCCTCATAGGTCAAGCAATCCTTCCGGCGGATCGATGGTGCACGTTCCAGCCTCTAGGTTCACCTCAGGAACAATGGCATGCACGAAGGGAATGAGCGCCTCCTTGCTGTTGTCGAGCTTTACCTCCAACAAATCTTGGCTTCCACCGTGGATGACCGATGTGACCTCACCGATCTCCTCCCCCGTCAGAAGTACGCGAAGCCCTTCCAGCTCGTGGTCATAAAAGCCATCATCATCACTGTCGAGCGGAGCGGCAAAGAACTTGGTACCACGTAGGCTATCCGCCACGGTACGGTCTTTGATCTCTTCGAAGGTAACGAGCAGCCTTCCCTTATGGCTCCGGACCGCCTTGATAGTTAGTGTGTGCTCCTTCTTGCCCTGCGTGCCATGAAGCACTTCCCCCACTGCAAAGCGCACTTCCGGTTCATCCGTAGTGGCCTCCACTACGACTTCACCTTTCACGCCGTGCGATTTAATCACGCGACCAATCATCAATTCCATAGCGGAAAGTCTACAACACAGACCTCTTTGCCCTTGTCAGTCATAAACTTCCGTCACTTTAGAAAGCAAACCCAGAATTTGAGTGTCATTGTCGTTAAAGTGGGTCCATGAGCAACCTACCTACCAACTCCCCGGAAACCTTTGGCGCGGCTTCTCATTCCAGTGGCACCTCTGCCATGACCGCGCTCAACCTGCTCGACATCGCACCAGATACCGATCCGCAACGCCCACGCCCAGGCGTCCAGCGCATCTTAAGCGCCGATGGTGCCAACCTCATTCTCTTTAGCTTTGCACCAGGACAGTCCCTGCCCGATCACAAGGCCGCACATCCGATCACCGTGCAGGCGCTGCGCGGTGAGCTTGACTTCAGCTACGGCAGTGAAACCATCACGCTTACCCCCGGCTCTATCGTGCACCTTCCTGCATATGAGGTACATAAAGTCGAGGCTACAAGCGAGAGCGGCGACCCTTCTACCCCCGCAATTTTGCTGCTCACCATGCTGACTAATTAATTTATACGTACATAGGTTTTGTTGATAAAATGAGTTTTATGGAAACGCACAATAAGCCCTACCATCATGGAAACCTCCACGATGAGCTGCTCCGTATCGCTGTTCAACTAGGCAAAAGAAGCGGCCCCGACGCAATTACCGTTCGTGCGGTAACCCGCGAAGCAGGAGTGTCCCCTACCTCCGCATACCGCCACTTCAAGGACCAAGAAGAACTGCACGATAAGGTCGCTGAGCTTGCCACCGATGAGTTGGTCCGGCGTTTACACGAGACTACCGAGACTGCAGAGGGCCTAGATTTTCCAGAGCACCTGATGCAGATTGGTTACGCTTACCTCGAGTTTGCCTTGGATGAGACCAATTTCTTCCGCTGCATGCTGGAGTGGAAGGCGCTGCGTTTCATGCTTGGTGTAGATCCCAATACGGAAGATGATCCGAAGATGGATCACCTACAGCAGATTCGCGATTTCTTCGCCCTGTTGTCCCGCCACGCGGAAGCGCTGGACAATACCACTGACGCTACGTATTTCATGCAAAACGCTTTGCTGGCATGGTCGGCTATTCACGGCTTTACCGTTCTTGCCATCGATGGCCCTATGTCCCAGCTTCCACGCGAGCAGATCCTCGAGCTTTTCGCTCCGGTTGTTGCTGGCGCCCTGCGCGGCATGGACTTTAAGGATCCATCCAACGTCCACAGCCGCTACTCCAACTACAAGCCACAGAACTAAGGGCGAACTGGCATATCCCCGACATGGATGCCGCAAGCTTCCTAGCGCGTCGCTATCGTGTGCCGGCGTTCTTCCCCCAACTATAAAGGCCCCGCTACTACGATCAGTCATCGTAGCGGCGGGGCCCGAAGCTAAAGCGCTATGCGCTTAGCAAGGGAGGCAGATTACTCTGCGGACTCCTCGGAAGCTTCCTCAGCCTTCTCCTCGGCCTCAGCGTCAGCTTCGCCGGCGGCAGCAGCGGCAGCCTCTGCAGCAGCAGCTTCCTCAGCAGCCTTCTTCTCAGCCTCTTCCTTTGCCTTCTTCTTCTTTTCGGTGATGGCCTCGATGGTTGGGCCGTTGTTGGCCTCAGCCAGTGCCTCGTTGAAGATCTCCAGCTTGGACTTCTTCTCCTCAGCAACCTTCAGGGTGCCCTCTGCGCCCGGCAGACCCTTGTGCTTCTGCCAGTCACCGGTGACCTTCAGCAGAGCGAGAACCGGCTCGGTTGGCTGTGCGCCAACGGACAGCCAGTGCTGTGCACGCTCGGAGTTGATCTGGATGAGGGAAGGCTCTTCCTTCGGGTGGTAGATACCGATGTTCTCGATGACCTTGCCGTTACGACGGGTGCGGGCATCAGCAATAACAACGCGGTACTCAGCAGCGCGGACCTTGCCCAGGCGCTGCAGCTTAATCTTGACAGCCATGTTGGCTCCTTTACTAGTCACTGGGCAGTACAGACGCGCACTAGGTTGTGCGCCGGTTCAACCCTTGGATTTTATCTGCGCGTGACATACCGGCCGACCGTAGACGGGAACGGTGCTACGCAGAATATTACGTTCTTCAGTTTATCTAGCTCAGAATATCCGAGTAGACAACCTAGGATATTTTAGCGTGAGTAGCTGCATTTTCAAAAATTACTATGCCACGCACGCAGGTTCGTTATGCCTGCGATACTCAAGCAGAGTACCCTTAAGGGCCGAATATAGACATTTGGTTTCATATGTATGGCGCGCCTTCTGCCCCACCATCTAGGCGTAGGCGCACGAAAAGACAGTTTATGACTAAAGAATCACCGCGAAATTTCCGGTACCGCTATGACCTTGATGGTCTGCGCGGTATTGCCATCGGCCTAGTAGTTATCTACCACGTATTCGTCGGACGCGTATCCGGCGGCGTCGACGTATTCTTGCTGCTATCCGGCTACTTCTTCTTGGGGTCCCAGCTGCGCTACGCAAGCAAACCCAACGCCTCCCTGAACCCATGGTGGCCTATCTGGCGAACCTTGCGGCGCCTGGTACCAAGCTTGGTTTTGGTCATCGGCGTGACCTACATTCTGGTGCGCATTTTCACCCCGCAGCTCATGCGCACCGAGCTCACCCAACAGATCACAGCCACCATGCTGTATTACCAGAACTGGGAGCTAGCGGAACAAAACGCCGACTACACGGCGGCCGCAGCTGATACCTCACCGCTGCAGCACATGTGGTCCATGGCCGTGCAGGGTCAGTTCTACATCATGGGCATTGCCTTCGCGCTCATCTTGGCTGCCATCATGAAGTTCCGGCCGAAGCAGCAGCCTTTGGGCAAGCGCAGCTTCCCCACGGTCAACCAGATTGCTGGCCCGATCCTCATCGTGGTCACCATCGCCTCCTTCGCCTATGCTTCGCGCCACGGCCTCTACGGAACTCCAGAGAACTACTATTCCACTTGGTCGCGCGCTTGGGAGTTGACCTTGGGCGCGGTCTTAGCCATCTACGGTTCCTCCTGGAAGATTCCAGCCCGCCTCTATGACCTCTTTACTGGTCTGGGCCTTTTGATGCTCATCTTTACTGGTGCCATCATCGCGGATACCACTGCGTATCCTGGCCCGCTTTCCCTCTTGCCACTAGGCGGCGCCGTGCTCATTATCTTGGGCGGCGGTGGCAAGATTTCCAAGGCCATGGCCTCCAAGCAGGCGCGCTGGCTGGGCGATGTAGCTTACCCGCTCTACCTGTGGCACTGGCCATTGCTCATTTTGTCCACCTCCTACCTGGGTCAAGAAACCCCGTCGTGGTGGTTGGGCGTCATCATTATTGTCATTTCGCTAGTGTTGGCGGACCTCACGCACCGCTTTTTGGAAAAGCCCCTGCGCCAGCATCGCAAGCGCCCCACGGCCGAGGATCTGCCGGTACGCAAGGGCCTGTCGACCTTGCAGAAACCCGCCGGTGCCGCCCGCGGTGTGGGTGGCGTTGTAGTCGCCGCGGCTGTTGTCGGCCTCTTGGCCGTCCAGCCGCTGTGGATGCGCACCCTTGATGATGCTGATGCAGAGCTACTGGATCCCGCCCTCTACCCCGGTGCGACGACGTTCATCAACGACATCACCCCGCCGGAAAATGTGGAGGTCAAGCCTGATCCGATCCTGGCCGGTGGCATCCAGCCACCCGTCGCGACAAATTGGTGCTTCGTGCCAGATAGTCAGCCTGCTGATTTCTTCTTTGAAACCCGCAAGGACGGAAAGACCCCCTGCATTTTCGGTGACCTCAACGCGGAGAAGGAAGTCTATTTGGTGGGCGGTTCCCACGCGGAGCAGTATTCTGCCCCGCTGGACCGCTTAGGCAAGGAAATGGGCTTTAAGCTGGTACCGCTGCTGCGCCAGGGCTGCCCGATTGAATTGGGTGACGATGTCACCGTGACCCCAGAGTGTGCCGAGTGGGGCAAGCTGGTCATGGATCGCATCGAAGAGGCGAACCCGGCCTTGGTCATCTCGAATACCACTCGCCCGCAAAATGAATATGGCACCGGCCCTGATGCCGTGCCCGCCGGCTACCAGGCGTTCTGGGATGAATTGGCCGAACGCGATATTCCTTTCTTGGGCTTCCGCGATAACCCGTGGGGATTCGATGAAGAAGGCCGCCCACGCGAGTTTGATGAATGCTACGTCGCTTCCGAAGATGCTTATGGCTGCGGCATGCGCTTTGAGCAGGTCTACCAGCCTTTTGACCCCGGTGCGGTCGTGCTGTCGAAGTACCAGAATATGCTCTCGATTGATACCGCTCCGTGGTTCTGCGATGCCAATGGTGACTGCCCGGTCGTCATCGGCAATACGATGGTCTACCGCGACATGCACCACATCACCAATGCTTTTGCGGAATCTGCAATGCCAATGATCCGCGAGGCCCTAAAGCCCTTCCTTGACGGGGATAAAGTCCAGCAGGAAGCCCCTGATATTCCACCGGAGCAGGCTGCAGGCGCCGTGGAGCAAGCGCCCGCAGCGCCTACCGACGCCGGCAAGCAACATGCCAACCCCGTCCCCTACCCCAACGCCGCACAAGACGATGCCGTCTAGGCCATAGCTCGGTCGTGCACAAGCCCCGACCTCATGCAAAGGCGCGCTGGGGCTTAGGGCGGCGTCGGCAAGCCGCATAAGAAGGAGGCTCCCGCAGCAACGCGGAAGCCTCCTTCTTTATGCCTTAAGGCTGGGGAACACTACTTTTTGCCCTTGCCAAAGTCCAGGTTATCGAGGTCGATATTTTCCATTCCCTTTGGCATCTTCGGCATGCCAGGCATACCTGGCATGCCACCACCGCCGCCCATTTGCTGCTGGAGCTTTTGTAGTTCCTCCATGGACGGCATACCGCCGCCACCGGGCATTCCTGGCATTCCGCCCATGCCCGGCATCTTCGGGCCACGGTTGCCACCGCCGCCCTTGCCCTTCTTGCGCTTGCCATTCTTGCCCTTGCGGCCCTTCGGCTTCTTCTTGGTAGCGGAGCGACCACCCATGCCGCCCATGCCGAATTGGCCGGCCATCTTGGACATCATCTTCTTAGCCTGGTTGAAGCGCTCAATAAGCTGGTTGACCTCGGAAACGCTCACACCAGAACCATTAGCAATGCGCTTGCGGCGCGATGCGTTGAGAATCTTCGGGTCTTCGCGCTCCTGCGGAGTCATACCGCGGATGATCGCCTGGATGCGGTCCAGCTGCTTTTCATCCACCATGGCGGCCATTTCATTCATCTGCTTGCCGCCGGGCATCATCTTCAGCAGGTTGCCAATGGGGCCCATCTTGCGGATCATCAGCATCTGCTCAAGGAAGTCATTGAGCGTCAGCTCGCCAGAGCCCAGCTTGGAGGCTGCCTCCTCAGCTTTCTGGTGATCCAGAGTGGCTTCAGCCTGCTCGATAAGGGAGAGCAAATCACCCATGCCCAGAATGCGGCTGGACATGCGCTCCGGGTGGAAGACATCGAAATCATCGAGCTTCTCACCGGTAGAGGCATACATGATGGGCTTGCCGGTGACCTCACGGATAGACAAAGCCGCACCACCACGGGCGTCACCGTCCAGCTTAGTGAGAACGACGCCGGTAAAGTCCACGCCATCGCGGAAGGCCTCGGCCGTCTGCACGGCGTCCTGGCCGATCATGGAGTCGATGACAAAAAGGACTTCGTCCGGGTTGACGGCATCGCGGATATTGCGCGCCTGCGTCATCAGGGTCTCATCGATGCCCAAGCGGCCAGCGGTATCGATGATGACCACATCGTGCTGCTTCTGCTTAGCCTCAGCAATGCCCTGCTTGGCGACGTCCACCGGGTCCCCGTGCGAGGTACCCATTTCATGCTCGTTGGAGTCCAGGGAGGTTCCCGGATCCGGTGCAAAGGTCGGCACCTCTGCGCGCTCGCCGACGATTTGCAGCTGCTGCACCGCGCCCGGGCGCTGCAAGTCGCAGGCCACCAGCATCGGGGTATGGCCCTGCTTAGCTAGGTGCTTCGCCAACTTACCGGCCAGGGTAGTCTTACCAGCACCCTGCAGGCCGGCAAGCATGATCACCGTCGGCGGGTTCTTAGCCAGGTTGAGGCGGCGGGTTTCGCCACCAAGGATCTCAATGAGCTCTTCATTGACGATCTTGACTACCTGCTGGGCTGGGTTGAGCGCCTCAGAGACTTCCGCGCCGCGGGCGCGTTCCTTGATGCGCTTGATAAAGCCACGGACGACGGTCAAAGACACGTCGGCTTCCAGCAGCGCGAGGCGGATCTCGCGCGCGGTGGCATTGATATCAGCCTCGGTCAGTTTGCCCTTACCGCGCAGGCCCGCCAGGGCTGACTGTAGGCGGTCTGATAGTGAGTCAAACACTACGGATGCGCTCCCTTAATTTAGATCGATCTAAAGTTCAACTATTCAATCTTAGTCCCTAGCCAGGGCCCTGGTCACATTCCCCACCACGGTAGCGCGAGAAACCTGCCCGGCGAGGTACACATTGACAATCATCGTCGCGCCCAAAATCTCATGGCGCAGCCACACAAAGTCCGGCAATGCCTCAACCAAGTGCCCTAAAGCGCCGATGCGCTCGACTGTCCGGATGACCAAAATGCCGCCCACATCGAATGCCGCAGTGGTCACCTCTCCAGTAATGGCCGGCAGCTCCGTATAAGTTCGTGAGTTATAGGACTGGATAAACCTTATCTCCTGCGCTGCTTCCTTTAGGGTCTGTTGCACCGTGCGGATGAAAAACTCCGCCTTATAGGCACCGTCCTCCTCCCGAACGATATTCGCCCGCACGATGGTCCACCCCAGCGCCGATAGCAAGGCGAAGATGCGCTTTAGCTCCCCTTGAGAGGTACCGCACCACGACACACTGACTTCTTGGTCTTCCCAATCCACTTTGAGCGCAACGCCTTCACTAGATAGCGGTACGTGCACAGCCGGGCGGTCGAGAACACGTGGTTTGAGCGCCTCAAGTGCCCGCGCGACGATCAGCTTCTGTGCTTGCTCCACTCGCGGTGTCCACACGCCAGGCCCGGTCGATTGGGCATCAGCCTCAGCCAACACCGCTAACAGGGATATAGTCAGCTGGTCATAATGCGCGGCAGCCAAGAGGGCATCGCGAGCGGCATCGGAAGCCGGGTCCATCGTCGCCGCTAACCGCGCCAAGGTGGTATGTTCTGCCACTAGGGTTTGGGCGCGCGACCTATCGGCGACGCTCAACCGCATACGGGCTGCCTGGCGGGTAATCATCTCCGCACCTACTTGGGCATGAGGGCGCCCGTAGCCCTTGCCTATGTCATGGTAAAGCGCGGCCAGCAGCAATAAGTCAGGACGAGCCACCGAGGTACGCATCTGCGCGCACCGCGTTACCGTTGCGATGAGATGATGGTCCACCGCATTGACGTGGCTGCGCTCGCGCGGCAACAAGCCGCGCACATGCCCCCATTCTGGGACTAAGCGTTCCCATAGGCCATAGCGGTCCAAGTCCTGTATGACGCGCGGCGTGCATCGCGGCGAGGACAAAATAGCGAAGAAATCATCCACCGCTGCCCGCGGCCAGCGTAGCGGCAGCTCGGGCAGGCCTTGCAGCTGGTGCCACGTGGTCTCGGCGATGATATATCCCGTGCGTGCCGCGGCAGCCGCCACGCGGGTGAGCAGCCACGGGTCCTCTACATTTGGATTGCGGGAAAGGAAAATGTTGTCGCCCTCGGACACCACGTCCACATCGAGCGGGCGGCGCCGGCCCCGGCCGGTCACTGAAGCATTACGGCCTAGCACCCCACGGGCGGTAGCAAGGCCGCGCTCCACCGCCTTATTGACCGTGGCTGCAGCGCTGACCAAAGCCGCTGTCAAGGCATAACGACTTTCAAACCCCAGGTCCGCAGCTACATCCGCGGCGAACTCGGGATCCAAGATATCCCGGTGGCGCCGGGCTGTGACGTGCAGGAGCGTGCGGGCGTCGAGAAGCAGCCGCTGCTCAACGTCCAAATCTGGAAAGTCGCACAGGTTGCCCAAAGCCATCGCGCGCAAGAGCTGAATATCGCGCAATCCCCCGCGCCCATTTTTCAAGTCCGGGTTCGTCATCGCTGCCACAGCGCCCGAACGCTTCCACCGAGTAATCGCGGTATCCAAGAAATCATCAAAGCCGCGCTGCAGCTGGCGCCGCCACGCTGCGAGCAATTGCGCCCGCGCCTCATCCACCAGAACCTTGCGCCCTGCTACAAAGGCCAAATCCAACTGGGCAAAGCCGGCAGAGGCATCTTCGGCGGCAATCGCCCCGCACTCTTGCGGGGTACGCAGGGCATAATCCAGGCGGTACTTGGCATCCCACACGGGGTACCACAGCTGCTCCACCAAAGCCGGATCTGGCTCGTGACCTTCCGGATAGATGAGGATGACATCAATATCAGAGTGCGGAGTCATCTCATTGCGCGCAAAGGATCCGGTGGCAGCGAGCGCTGTTCCCGGTGGAAGCTCGAGACTGCGCAATACACGAAGCGCCGAGGCATGGGCCTCGGCGCGAATCTGTGCGGCGGTATGCATGCGGACTTAGAGCGCCGCCTCGCCGCGCTCGCCAGTGCGCACACGAATGGCATCTTCAACCGGGGTTACCCACAGCTTGCCATCGCCGATCTTGCCCGTGTAGGCAGCATCCACAATGGCATTAATGATGTCTTCGACGTGGTCATCGGCCGCAACAATCTCCAGCTTCACCTTGGGCACAAAGTCGGTGGCGTATTCTGCCCCTCGGTATACCTCGCTGTGTCCACGCTGCTGCCCAAAGCCCTGGCTTTCAGTAACAGTGAGGCCGCGTACTTCCTGCTGCTCCAAAGCCTGGCGGATTTCCGGCAGGGTGAAGGGCTTAACGATGGCCGTGATGAGTTTCATTGTTACTCCTTGCTAACTCTTCGGGGCGGGTCTACAGGCACCGAATAACGTGCACCCATTCTAGCCCGAGCACAGCAATTGCTGTGCAACTTTTTCCACATTGCGAATCTAGGGCGCTGGTGGGTTCAGAAGACCCACTGTGCAACCTGTGAAGTCTCGAGACATCGTTCCGGTCGATGCCTCGAGATTTTTCGTTTTCAGTTGCCCTGTTGGGGGTCAAGTTCGTTGTCTTTCTTGTTGTAATAGATCTTTTCTTCGGC
>NZ_JASBOF010000028.1:0-16240 GCF_039907195.1 Corynebacterium sp. c3Ub_189
GTTTCGCGGCAGCAGAAAAGCCCCTGGCCGCACATTGCGTGCTAGCCAGGGGCCTCACTGGACACCTTAATTATCCAATCTCGCGCTTGAGGCGGCGGCGCTCGCGGTCCGATAGCCCGCCCCAAATACCGAAGCGCTCATCGTGCTCCAGCGCGTACTCCAAGCATTCATCGCGTACCGCGCAGGCCTGGCAGATGCGCTTGGCCTCACGGGTAGAGCCTCCCTTTTCAGGGAAGAATGCTTCAGGGTCGGTCTGTGCGCACAGCGCCTGGTCCTGCCACTCCTGCTCGACGGCACCGAAGAGTTCATCGAGCGACATCTCTGCAGCAGCACCGCCACGGAGAATGGCGTTGTTATTAGCCATTTTGTCCACGCCTTTTCCTTTCTCCGAGGTTGGGTAATTCTCATCAGTGCGACCGACTGTACACCACATTCCCCTTGGGCAACCCCGCCGGGATGGTGTGGAAGTAACGGCGCCGGCCGCTGTTTCTTTCACTGATGTAATTTCACACCGGATCACTAAATATCGTCAACCCGAATTGGCGGCTTCTTCGCGCTTTCCGGCAAAAACGCAGCACACGATCCCCATCCGTCACATCTGTAACAACTGATCCCCTATGGGGGTGTAGGTAGGGGGTACTACATGTAGTGGTACCCCGTTTTTCTGTCAACAATTTTCAGGAAATTCCGGCGTGTCGCGCGCACAACGCCGCAAAGAAGGGATCCACCCCCTCCGCGCCCGCACTGATTCCGCACCATGTCGGCCGTTGCGGACAGGCGGGCTCGGTGACCCATAAAAAGAGAGGCCGAACCGAGGCTCCATTGTCCTCAGTTCGACCTATGTCAGCTGGACCTAGTGCAGTGCCCAGACCACGGCGAAAGCGTTAAGCATCGGAGCTAAAACGCACGCCGGCATCGGGGATGGAAACGCCGGGGAAGACACGCATGCCGTCGAGAAGCTCGCAGCGTGCGCCGACGTGGGCACCTTCACCAATGACACAGTTCTCAATGACCGCGTTGGCGCCAATGTGGGCGCCGGAGGCAATGATCGAGTTGTGGATGATGGCGCCGGGCTCAATGCGCACGCCGTCGAAGACAACGGTGCCCTCCAGGCGGGAGCCCGCGCCCACCTCGGAGCCACGGCCCACGGCGGTACCGGATAGCAACAGCACGCCACCGGCGATTCCGGCGGAAGGATCTACCAGGGATTCACCAGTCTTGCCCTCAATCAGCGGGGAAGGCGCGATGCCGCGTACTAGGTCGGAGGAACCACGGGTGAAGTCATCCGGGCGGCCCATATCGCGCCAGTAGGAGTTGTCTACGTGGCCTACAACCAGCCGGCCTTCAGCCAAGAGCCCTGGGAAGGTTTCGCGTTCCACGGAAACAACGCGGTTGGCCGGGATGGACTCGATGACGGAGCGCTTGAATACATAGCAACCGGCGTTGATCTGGTTGGTTGGCGGATCCTCGGTCTTTTCTAGGAACGCAGTAACTCGGCCGTTGGAGTCGGTCGGCACGCAACCAAACGCACGCGGGTCAGCCACGTTGAGCAGGTGCATGGTGACATCGGCGTCTTTGTCATGGTGCGTGGTGAGGATGCCTTCCAGATCCATGCCGGAGAGCACGTCACCATTGAAGACCATGACCGTGTCATTGCGCAGCTTGTCGTAGACGTTGCGGATGCCGCCGCCGGTGCCGAGCGCGGTCTCTTCCACCACGTACTCGATTTCTAGGCCCAGCTCGGAGCCATCACCGAAGTACTCCTCAAAGACCTCGGCCTTATAGGAAGTAGACATGACGACGTGCTCGATGCCGGCGGCCTTGATGCGGGCGAGCAGGTGCTGCAGGAACGGGTAGTTTGCCGTCGGCAGCATCGGCTTCGGCGTACCGATGGTTAGTGGGCGTAGGCGGGTGCCGCGGCCGCCGACGAGAATCACTGCATCCGTGCTGGCACCGTGGGTGGTGGCTGCTTCAGTCATAGTCTTCCTTATGTATGCGGACAGTTTTATTCTGTGATTTTCTGAGGGACAGTGTAGAGCGTATGGCGCGCAATCCAGTTCAACGGCACGCGCACCGAGCCTTAAGAACGTGCCGAGGCTGAGGCAATAAGCCCGCGGACTCGCAGGCCCAACCACAACGCGCCGCGCAGTGGGGCCTGCCACCATGCGGGGTGGCGGTCTGCCTGAAAGCGATAGGCGGAGTTGTGGTGGGCGCGCAGCATCGCTCCGGCGTGCGCTTGGGTGGAATGCCCCTTAGCGTGGCTGATGACGGCCTCTGGGCAAAAGATGTTTTGGTAGCCGGCGCGCGTGAAGCGATCTCCTAGATCTACGTCTTCGAGATACATGAAGTAGCGCTCATCAAATCCGCCAATGGCGTCGAAGGCATCCCAGCGCACAAGAAGGCAGGAACCGGATAACCATCCGGCTGGGCGCTGGGAGGTCATATCGGCTTCATCGCGGTAGGCGCGCGACCATGGATTGGACGGCCAGATCGAAGAAAAGAGTGCGTGCCCAATGCCGGTAGCCACGGTGGGCACGGCGCGGGCCGAGGGATAGTTGCTGCCATCCGGCTCCACGATGCGCGGGCCCACGGCCGCAGCATCCGGCCACTGGCGGGCGCACTCAATGAGTTGATCAATAGATCCCGGGGTAAAGGCAACATCGGGATTAGAGATAAGGAAAAATTCCTCGTCCACGCCACCGTGCTCGCGGGCGAAGCGGGCACCCGCATTCATGCCAGCGCCGTAGCCGATATTTCCGCCAGTATCGAGAAAGTCCACCCCGGCACGTTCGCGGGCGGCGGCCTCGGGCACGCCGTCGGTGGAGCCATTATCCGCAAGCACAACATTGGTGCCGCGAGCGCAGGCGCTCGGCAGGGAGTCCAAAAAACTACCGAGGTATTCACCGGGACTATAGGTCACGGTAATCACGGCCAGCGGGGATTGATTTGGTGTAGTCACAATGGCCCCGAGCTTAGTCACAGACGCTCCTCGCACTGGGCAGGGACACTGCCCGAACACGCGAAATCGGACACGGATCACTAATTTTTGGCTTTTCTGCCCTAAACTGTCTCCAGATCCCCACCAATCTAGAAAGCCTCCACTTGTGACTTCTGAGAACACTCGCCGGGCGCGCACCATCCAGCCGGCGCCCTCTGCCGCTAGTGCGGTAAAGCAAAAAGGTTCCACGGCCATCAAGGCGATCGTGGCACTCCTGTCTGCCTTGATCCTGGTGGTATCTGGCGTGGGTTATGCCACCGTAGGCCGGCTGGATAGTGGCATGTCTTCGGCCACTGACTTGTCCCTAGACGGCCAGGGCTTGTCCGGTAACTCGCTCGATGGCGCAGTAGATATCTTGCTGGTGGGCAAGGATTCGCGCACCGATGCCAAGGGCAATCCCCTCTCCGAGAAGGAACTGGCGGACCTGCACGCCGGCGTGGCCGATGGTGAGGAAAATACCGACACCATGATGCTCATCCGCGTTCCGGAGGACGGTTCCCGCGCCACCGCCGTATCCATTCCGCGCGATACCTATGTCAAGGATCCGGACTACGGCAATATGAAGATGAATGCCGTCTTCGCCTCCCACAAGAACGCCAAGGTGGAAGAGCTCGAGCAGGAAAATGCCGAGGCGGAGGCCAAGGGCAAAAAGAAGCCGCATTCGGATAAGGACATCGAAAAGCAGGGCGTCGAAGCCGGCCGCGAAGGATTGCTGGCCATGGTGCGCACCCTGACCGGCGTGTCTATTGATCACTACGCCGAGGTGGGCCTGTTGGGCTTTACTTTGCTCACTGACGCCGTCGATGGCGTAGATGTCTGCCTCAACGATGATGTTGATGATGACATGTCTGGCGCTAAGTTCAGCAAGGGCAAGCAGACCCTCGACGGCGCCAAGGCCCTAGCCTTCGTGCGCCAGCGCTATAACCTCCCGCGCGGCGACCTCGACCGCATCGTGCGCCAGCAGGCCTTCATGGCGTCCCTGGTCAATAAGATCCTGGACAACGACACCCTGGCTAATCCTTCCAAGCTGTCTAAGATTGCCAAGGCGGTAGAGCGCTCCGTAGTCATCGATGAGGGCTGGGACATCATGGGCTTTGTTACCCAGCTGGCCGGTCTGGCCGGCGGCAATGTCACCTTCACCACTATCCCGGTGACCTCCATCGACGGCCAGGGCGATTATGGCGAATCCATCGTCACCATCGATTCCGCCGAGGTCCACCGCTTCATGGATGACCTGGCCAAGACCCACGATGAAGCCACCGATGAGTCCAAGGCCGAAGATAAGGACAAGCAAGAAAAGGCGGACAAGGACAAGGACGTCGATCCGAATATCAATATTCACGTCCTCAACGCCGGCAATATTGATGGCTTGGCCTCCGGCATCGGCTCTTGGCTGGAAGGCAAGGGCTACACGGTGGAGCGTTCCGCCAATGCGCAGCCGGGCATCTACAGCGAGTCGCAGGTGGTCGCCGCCGATCCGACGAGCAAGGAAGCTAAGGCCCTGGCCAAGAAGCTGGGCGGGGTGCCGGTGGCAGAGAATACGCAGCTCGATGACGACACCCTCATCGTGGTTGCTACCGATGATTACCAGGGACCTTCCGATAAGGAAGCCAGCGACCAGCAGCCGGAGGAAGATAAGTCCAGCCAGCCGGTTGGCACCCCAGGCAACGACTTCGGTACCGCCAAGGTTTCCCCAGAGATCGATGCTGGTGGCGACGGCCCGCGCTGCGTGAACTAGCACTTCTCCCCTACGATGGGCGGGTATGGAACTACTCGCCCATCTTTTGCGTGCCGATGCCGCCTCCCCGCGGCTTACCGTATACAACGAGTCCACCGGCGCGCGCATGGATTTTTCCGCACAAACGCTCGACAATTGGGTGGCCAAGATCGCCAATATGCTGGAAGAAGAGCTCGACCTAGAGGCGGATTCCACCATCGCTATCGATCTTCCTTCCTCGTGGCAGGCGGCCGTTGTGGCCTTGGGCGCCCTTGCTTCTGGCCCTTCCTATAGCTTTGGCGAGTCTGCCGCGCTTGCCGACGTCGTCTTTACCTCCCCTTCCCGCTACGCGGCCGCCCACGAGCGCCAGCCCCAGGCCGACATCGTGCTCATTAGCGAGAACCCCTTTGGCCGCGGCGTGGTCGAGTCCGGCGGGGAGCTTCCCACCGGCGCCATCGATTTTGGCCCCACCGTGCGCTTCTACGGCGATCAGTACTTCGGAGAAACCCAACCACTGCCCCAGCTTGTCGATGCCCCCGCTACCGCCGAGCGCCTACTTTCTACCGGCTGGTCCGATAATGAGTCTTTCTCCCGCGCCGTGCTCGAGCCCCTAGCCGCTGGCGGTTCCGCGGTCATCGTTGCCGGCATGTGCCCGGCCGAGCGCTTAGAGGAAATCGCCGCCAATGAGAAGGCCACCGCACGCCTCTAATTGTTTCTGTATGCAGGCTAGACCCAGATATACTTAGCCCTCGTTATGTTTCTGGGAATCTCTGTGGACGCATGGTCCTCTATCTTCATCGGCGTCCTCATCCTCGCTGGCACCATTACTCAGGGCACCATCGGCTTTGGTTTAGGCACCATTGCCACGCCCATTATCGCACTCATTCGACCTGAGCTCGTGCCCACGCTCATTCTGCTGCTGGCACTGTGCATTTCCAGCTATACGCTCGCGCGCACCTTCCGCGAGACATCCTGGCGCGTGGTGGGCATTTCCTCCCTCGCCCGCATTCCCGGTTCCCTGGTGGGCGCGTGGGCAATCGCCAGCCTCTCTCCCGATGGGCTGTCCATCTTCATCGGTTGCGCCGTACTCCTTGCTATGACGCTATCCAGCTTGGGCTGGAGCCCTCGCCCCACCACCGCCAATACGCTCATCGCCGGCGTAGCCTCCGGCATCCTGGGCACCTCGACCTCCATCGGCGGCCCGCCCATGGCGCTGATTATGAAGCGCTTCGACCCAAACCGCACCCGCGGCACCTTGGCGGGCACCTTTGTCCTCGGAACCTTAATTTCTCTTATAATTCTGGCGTTTAATGGGCAGATCACCAGCACTCAGGTGACCGCAGCGGCGGCCTACTTCCCCCTCGTTGTCGTGGGTCTCGTTGCCGCCAACTACCTCAACCGTTTTATAGATAGGCGCCTCCTCAACCGCATCGTCATCATCGTGGCCATCTGCGCGGCGCTCATGCTTATTGCCGAAGCCGCCCTTTTCTAGCCCTACCCGCTACCCCTCAGCGGAAGGCCCCGGCAGGTTCCAGTTGCGGAACACGTCAACCTCTGCAATGTAAACGCCTTTAACTTATGTCACGTAACATTCACGCTTAGGCATTTTATAACCTCTTTCCACCCGCCTAAATGCAGCGTACGGCGCATATTGTGACATGTCCACAACTTTTCAACAGGGTGCCAATACCTTTCTCGCAGCCACAGGAACACCCCCACCTAGGGGTGTTACAAATTTAAGTCGATCGGCCATTGTATATACATCTATCCATCAATAATTTTTCACACACTGCCAGCCATCTAGCGGGAATAAATCCCAATAAACAGGTTGGTCTATATAAAAAATACCCACCCTCCGCTCCAGTAAATATATAGACATCTAAGAGATGACTTAATTATGAGCCTGTTTTAGCGTTTTCTTAGCGCAACACTGTGAGTTGCTGGATTTCATTCATAAGTTCATTCATTTTCTACCTGCCCAGGAGAAGTTCTATATGTCGATTCGTCGTCGCATGACCGGCCTGACCGCCGGCCTCATCGTCGCCGGCACCGCTTTCGCGGCACCGCTGGCTGGCGCAGCTACCCAGACCGAGTCCTACCCGGAGACCCCGGCTCTGAACCCGGATCTGCCAATCATCCACACCACCCACGGTTCCGACCACAAGAAGGCGAACGTCCTGAACCCTCGCCCGGTATGTAACCCGTGGGAGGACCACCGCACCGTGGTCTACAAGGTCTCCGATCGGTTCCTGCCGGCCGGCACCATCTCCACCACCAACCAGACCAAGAAGGACATTCCGCTGCAGCAGGATCTGTCCAAGTCTCAGTCCATCTCCCTTTCCGTCAACGGTGACCGCACCGAGACCACGTCCATGAACCTGGGCGGCAAGGGCTCCGGCAAGAAGGGTGAGGGCTCCTTCGGCATCTCCCACGAGATCGCCACCAAGATCGGCGCTAGCGCTTCCTACTCCCTGTCCTGGGAAGCTGGCCAGTCCATCGGACCTTACGACGTTCCGCCAAACCACACCGGTGAAGCTACCTACGGCTTCCGCGTGCTGAACATGACCGGCACCCAGCAGTACTGCAAGCCTAACGGCACCTGGTCCACCCCGACCGCATGGAATGCAATGCAGCCGGTAAAGAACGAGGTTCGCGTCAAGCTGTACGACAAGCTGTCCGACTCCTACGCTCCTAACAAGGACGCTCAGAACACCACCGACGTCAATGACCCGAAGGTTGTTGAAGAGGACAAGAACCTCGAGGCTGACGCAGAGGTAATCAAGGACTCCGAGGGCAACGCCAAGGAAGCAACCGAGAAGGTCTCTGAGGCAGAGGGCAAGAACGAAGAGGCTGCCGACAAGAAGAAGCAGGAAGAGGTCGATGCCAAGGAGGACAAGAAGGACTCCAAGCACAAGCTCGACCTCGAGCCTTACCTGACCGTGTCCGGCGCTAAGCACGCTGGCTTCGCAGGCACCGTTGCTCTGCGCGCTAAGAACGTTGGCTCCGAGCGTTACTACGGCGAGTTCCCAGCTACCCAGTTCCGCGTTGACGTGAAGACCGTTAAGGGCCCGAAGGGCGTTGACCGCCTCATCACCCCGCGTTCCTCCAACGGCGCTCACATCCGTGACTTGGGCTTCAATGAGAAGACCTCCACCCGCTCCTTCGAGGTAACCCTGGCTAACCCGATTAACGCTGGCGAAGAAGCTCGCATCGCTAACCTGGACTTCGGCGACGGCAAGACCAAGGAAGGCCGCCTCATCAACAACATCGAGGTAACCCAGACCTCCCGCATCAAGGGTGATGACTCCAAGCACAACGACCAGAACGTTGACTCCCGCGAGCACACCATGAAGGACACCGGCAAGAAGGCTGAGGGCCTGTTCTAAGAACACCCCACTTCTGCCCTAGGGACACAGTTTCCTAGCCAGTCACTTCAAAAGGCCGCTGCACCATCAAACGGTGCAGCGGCCTTCCTTCATGTCCCCCCTACCCATACACGTCATCACTCTGCTCCAGATGCTCCCACCGAGGCCTTGGACGAGCACCCAGAAATTGCAGAGCTCTTCGCTCCTCTTTCGCAGCTGCTTACCGACGAAAAGATGCAGGAACTCACGCCCGCGTCGACGTCGATGGCGAGGACTGCACCACCATAGCGCTGGATTTCTTGAAGGAAGAAGACCTGATCGCGGACTAGCTGCGGCACCTTAACAAGATTCTCAAAGACCGCTGCACCACCCTCGGTGCGGCGGTCTTTAACATTTATTTAACGTAGATCACAAATTTGCTTTCGTTCGCTAACACCTTCAGATAGATTGTTTATGTTAGCTCATTCACAAGTACTGAAGGATGAATTCTATGTCTCACACTACTGCGAATGCGCCCGCTTCACCGGCCAGTTCACCCACTACCGGCGGCGCAGACACCCCCAACAACAGCCAGGTGACCGCCAATAAGGCCGTCAATAGCCAATGGACAATCACGCTCTTCGGCACTGCCGTGGGCGCAGGTATCCTCTTCTTGCCGATTTCTGCCGGCAGCTTCGGCTTCATCCCGCTACTGGTAGCCACTCTGCTCATCTTCCCGATGACCTACTTAGCCCACCGTGCCTTCTCCTGGATCATTAGCTACTCGCCGCTGCATGGCGAGGACGTCCTCGCGGTACTCACCCACTTCTTCGGCCGCGGCAACGGCATCATCCTCGCCATCATCTACTGGTTCACTATCTTCCCGGTGGTGCTCATTTACGGCGTATCGATTACTAATACAGTCGATAGTTTCATCGTCAACCAACTAGGCGGACCGGAAATTTCCCGCTACATCTTGGCACCGCTATGCGTGGGACTTATGACGCTGGCACTTGCCTTTGGCAATGCCATCATGCTGAAGATTGCCCAGTTCGTGGTTTACCCGCTCATCGTGGCGCTCGCAGCAGTATCGCTCTACCTCATCCCGCAATGGGACTTAGGTTCCTTCATGGAAGCCGGCGATCACAGCGCCGGCGGTGTACTCAAGGCCATCATCCTTATCCTTCCCGTCTTGGTCTTCTCCTTTTCCTTTGTTGCCGCCATCTCCCAATTCTCCCTGGGCATGGAAAAGGAATACGGCGCGGACCACCACGCGCAGTCCGATAAGGTCATCCGCAACTCCGCCATCCTGCTGACCCTTTTCACCATGTTCTTCGTCTGGTCCTGCGCCCTGGCCATGGGCGCGGACGGCATGCAGGAGGCTAATGACAAGAACCTTCCGGTACTCTCCTACTTCGCCAATGAAACCGGCACCCCGTTTATGGCCTACATGGCGCCCATTGTTGTAATCTTCGCGGTGGCCTCCTCTTACTTTGGCCACGCCCTTGGCACCATCGAGGGGACCCAGTACCTCTTCAACCTGGCTGCACCGAAGGCCACAAAGAAGATGTCTACGCGCACGCTTGACCTGTGGACCCACCTCTTCATCTTCATCACCACGTCTCTAGTAGGAATTTTCAACCCCTCCATCCTGGATATGATTTCTGTCGTAGGCGGCGTCTTCTTCGCCTTCATGACCTACCTGCTGCCTATTTGGGTCATCTACCGCGTGGAGGCACTAGCCCGCTTCCGCGGTAAAAAGACCAACTACTTTGTGGCAGTCATGGGCTTAATCGTGCTCTTTGCCACCATCTGGGGAATGTTCCAATAATCGCACAAAAACGTGGCTCGACAAGGACTTTTCCTGTCTAGCAAGGTGGGAGACATCATGTCAGAACAGGAAAAAGATCCCGACCTAGAAATCAAGCTCGGGCAGAACAACGAAATCAAAATTAAAAACAAGTACGAGACGTTTTCCATTGCCAATGACATCGCCATCTCCGTGGTCTTCATCCTTGGCTCGGTGCTGACGCTGGCCGGCATGTCAATGGTCGCCACCGTCTTCTATCTTCTCGGCAGCCTAGGCATGGCAGCCCGCCCGGCCATCCGCCTGAAGCGCCGCACGCACCTGCAGCGCATTGGGGCAGATGCCAATACCGCCGAAAGTTACGACTACTAGGCGCAATGGGCAGACGGGGCTAACAGTAAACTTTCAGCAACTGGCAGCGACCTATCAGGCGCAATCCATTGCAGTAGCAGCCCCGTACCCCATACTTAAATCATGCGTTTGAGAGAGCGCATACGAGAGAGATAGAGAGAACCCCTCAGTTTCCAGAGGGCGGCTAAAGCCGATACATGGAAACACCTTGTAGAGAGAGACGCCTGCGGCCCTCGGTTCCTTTTAGGTTCCGAGGGCCGCAGGCGTTTTACACGGCTCCAAGGTACTACTCGTGCAATTTATTCTTCTTCGACGCGAAGAGAACCGCGATGCCGGTCACCAGCGCCGCGGCCACCAAGTAGAAGGCGGGGGCAAGCTGCAGACCAGTGACGTCAATAAGCCAAGTGGCAATCATCGGTGCGGTACCACCGAATACAGCGTTGGCCGTATTAAACGTCAATGCGAAGCCGGACAGGCGCACGTGCGTGGGGAATTGTTCGGAAAGGAAGGAGGGCAGGACGCCGTCGTTAAGCGCCAGTACGCCACCCAGGCAGACCTGAATGATAATGACGAGGAAGAGTCCGGCGCCATCGAGAAGCATGAAAGCCGGAATGATGGTCACGCCCATGAACGCGGCCGCGCACAGCATCGTCGTGCGGCGACCAAGACGATCCGAAAGCATGCCGGTGAGCAAGGCAAAGCCCACATAGAATGCGGACGCCACCGAGGATGCGATAAACGCCGGCGTCGCGGCCATGCCCAACTCCTCCGACAGGTAAGTGGGCAGGTAGGTCAAAATGACGTAGAAGCCAATGGCGTTGAGCACCGCTCCCGCAAAGGCAATGGCCAGGGCCTTGGGGTACTTCAGAACCTCGCGCAGCGGGGACTCCTCCGGCTCATCCTGGTCCTCAAAGTGGGAGGACTCTTCCGTGTTGCGGCGAATCCACAGGCCGTACAGACCCAAAGGCAGCGCAATCAGGAATGGCACACGCCAACCCCAGGAATCCAGGGCGGCATCATCAAGGACTCCAGTCAGCAGCGCCGCAATGAGCGAGCCCAAGAGCAAGCCCGAGGCCGTCGCGGACGGCACCACCGCCGAATAGATGCCACGCTTGCCGGCCGGGGCAATCTCAGCCAGGTGCGTGGCCGCGCCCGCATACTCGCCGGCTGCGGAAAAGCCCTGCACCATGCGGCACAGCAACAGCAAGATAGAGGCGGCAAAGCCAATGGTGGCATAGCCCGGCAGGAATCCGATGCACGCGGTTGCCACCGACATCATCACAATAGACACCGTCAGCGTGTGGATGCGCCCGTATTTATCACCAAAGTGACCCCACACAATGCCGCCCAACGGCCGTACCAGGAACGACAGCGCGAAGAGCGCAAACGTCATAATCAGCGCGCGGCGGCCTTCCATCTCCGGAAAGAACACCCGGGAGATAATCGCCGACATATAGATATAGGCCGCATAGTCGAACCACTCGATGAAGGTGCCAATAAACGCCGCCTTAATGGCCGAGCGATGCTGGCGTTGTGTATCTTTTGCCTCTTCCACCTGCGCCGGCAGGGCGTCCTTGGCTGGGGGTTGGGCTGTGAGAGGAGACATGCTCCTCACCTCAATTCTGTAGCTCTACAAGCATGTGAAACGGCGCAGCCTGACTGCGCGCATATCTTCCACCCTACAGAAACCAACTATGCTCTATGTCACTTTCACGCGCCAATGTTGCACACATCCACCTCTGCCCCGCTTTCCGACGCCCTCCCCACCCAATTCCCAGCCACTAACAGCAACCCAACAGCCAGCCCCCATGGGCGCTACAGCCCAGTGCCCCATACTGAAATCGTGCGTTTGAAAGAGCGCATATGAGAGATAGAGAGAACCCCTGCAGTTTCCACAGGGCGGCAGATGCCGATATATGGAAACGACATGAGAGACGCCTGTGGCCTCCAGCTCCGAAAGGAACTGGGGGCCACAGGCGTTTCCCTAGCTAAAGTCTAGGCATCATGCGGAAGAAGGCCTCTGCGGAAGCTTTTTATCAAAATCAATGAGGCGGCCCAAGGCCCAATCCTTATCAGTGAGCAGGCGAGAAAACACCAAACCGGCACCAATAGATCCAACTACCATCATTCCAGTTGCTACATTGGCCAATGCTTGATCCATCTGACCATCGTTCAAATAAAACACCGCCCGGAACATTGTCACCCCTGGGATCATAATCACCGCGGCCGGAACGGTGGTTGTAATACGAGGAAGACGTGCCCTTTTAGAAGCTACTGCCCCCAGCAACCCGATGATTAATCCACCCACAAAGGCTGCAAAGAAAATGGTTGTTCCCGCGTGAATTAGAATCAAACGAAGCTCATTTGCCACGGTTCCAACGCACGCCGCTACTAAGACCATGCGGCGAGAAGAGTTAAAAAGAAAAGCAAACCCAGCAATGCCCAGAAAACTTGCTAGCGGCGCCAACAGAAACCATTGCATATCCTGCGCAGGTGCAGGTGGGTCAGGACTAAGTTTTGTCAGCCAGCTAACCATAGAGACCGTGAAAGCCGCCGTGAATATGACGGTAAAGGCGTACCCCAATCTGACAATCCCCGCATCAAGATCAAATCGCGCTATGTCGATCAAAGCAGAGAAAAGTGGAAACCCGGGAATCAGGAATAAAACGGCCGCCACAAAACCCGAGGACAGTTCACTGGGCTCCACCGAACCTAAAGCTCCGAAGATCTCCGTCAACAAGAAGAAAACTATGCTTGCCGTCGCACCACCAGCAATCACTCCTCCAATTTGATGAACGTGACGGTGGAGAACTGTATAACGAACAAACTGGCCTGCAAACGCCGCCAAAGCAACCAACCCTACTGCTTCCAGCGGGAAAAAATTAAGATACGCAAACGCCGCACATGCGATCGCGGCAGCGAAAGAAAGAGTTAGACCGCCCCAGCGCTTTTTGACATTATGCTCAATAGCATCCAGCATCGCCGCTAATTCCTGAGCGGTGATCCCTGCGTAGAGGCGATTGTGGGTCAAATCTTCCAAGGCTTCAATCCGAGAGGCATCAACTGCAGGCGAATGCTGCCGAGCAATGACCGTCCGGAAGTATTCGCCGCGGTGAAACGTACAGGTAATCTGCGTCAGACCCACTGTGGCATCTAGATGGTCAAACCCCAGAGCTCGTGCACTCCGTTTCATCCCTCTAAGTACGCGATAACCAGAGGTGCCGGCACCCATTAGGAGCATTCCCACCCGCAATACAACGTCCGCCTCGACACCCATTTGCCGATGCATCTCCGGATCAAATTGTTGTGCCATCTCTCCTCCTCTGACACTGCTCTTGGCGCACAATTAAAGACTTGTCGACCCCAACCCGATAGCGCGCTTGTAGTTTCCCTAGAATCTTACGCAAAAGAAGCCTCTTGTGAATCAGGCTCATCGATCCAAGAGCCTCCACCTTGATACCCGTAACCTGATTGAGCTATTTTTTATCCTCCACCAAATGACTGCCACTATATTCACAGGCAAATGACAGACCCATGGCAGCCTAGCGCATTATCTTGAATTTGTGTGTTCGAGAGAACGCAAGAGAGATAGAGAGAACCAGTTCCAGCGCCCTGTGGCCCCAAGCGAGGCCCGGGCGTTGGAGCTGTTTTAGGGGTCTGTAGGTTGGGGCGTGGAGGAAGAAGTGGGCGTCGGAAAGCGATGCATGGACCAGATTCGCGGTTATGGAGCCTGCGGACTACTCCCCCGCTACCTCATACAGCGCGCATCCCAAAAAGCATGGCCGCACACACCATTGGAGCTGTACGGCCGAATGCTGCGCTTCGGTTAGCTGTTTCCTAGGTAACTCAGCGCAGCGGCGATAAGGGCTTCGGTGCCGGTGCGCAGAGTGGGCTGGAGCAGCGGGGCGAAGTGCGGACTGTGGTTGGGGACATCCTTCTCTTCTTCGCGGCCGGAAAATACCCAGAAGCAGTAGGGAACGCCGAAAGCGCGGGCAATGGTGGAAAAATCTTCCGAGGCGGTGAGGGGCTCAGCGTCGAGGACGCGGTCGGGACCGAAGTAGGACACAAAGGCTTCCTTAAGGCGCTCCGTGGTGCCCTCATCATTGCTGGTAAGCGGGTAGGAATCGTGATAAATGAACTCGGCCGGCTGCGGACTGCCGGCAGCCTGACACTCGGCATTAACGATGCGCTCGATCGCGCCGGTGATTTTATCGCGTACCTGCTCGCTATAGGCGCGCACATTGATTTTCAGGTTGGCCTCGAAGGGGATGATATTGGCCTTCGAGCCGGCGTTGATGGCGCCCACGGTCAGCACGCCGAATTCGGAGGGGTTGAGTTCGCGGGAGATGACCGTCTGCAAGCGCATGACAATGGAGCTGGCCAGTACCACGGGGTCAACGCTGAGGTGCGGCATGGAGCCGTGCGAGCCTTGGCCATAAACCTTGACGTCCATACTTACCGCGGTGGACATGAATGGGCCGGAGGCCAGCGCCACGGTGCCGGCGGGAAAGTTGCTGGCAAAGACGTGCTGGCCAAGTACTACGTCCGGCGTGGCAACCTTGTCCACAAGTCCGTCATCCACCATGGATTGAGCACCGGCTGCAATCTCCTCACCCGGTTGGAAGATGAGCTGTAGGGTGCCGGACCACTGGTCGGTTGCCTCCGCCATGAGCGCGCCCATGCCCAACAGGCTGGCCACGTGGGAGTCATGGCCGCAGGCGTGCATGACAGGGACGGTGTTTCCATCCGGATCAACGACGGTATCGGTGGAGGCGTATTCCAAGCCGGTATCCTCCTTAACCGGTAGGCCATCGAAATCCGCGCGCAGCATAACGGTAGGCCCGGCACCGTTTTCCAAGACACCGACCACGCCGCCGCCTGCTTCAATTTGGTGGAAGCCGAGATCGGCAAGTTTGTCCTTGATAATGCCCAGCGTGCGTTCTTCCTGCATGGATAGCTCTGGGTGCTGGTGCAGATCCTTATACAACAGCTCCTGCCAATCCTTGACGGAGTCATAGTTGCTGCAGACGTTACGGACAGACATTGCTTCCTCCTGTGGGCTCCTGGTGGATTGTGGGAGCCAGTGTAGTAAGTGTTACTCATGAAAAAGGGACAAGCGCTAAACAGCGGGACGAACGCAGTACTCTTCAGAGCCGACCAGTAATGACAAGCAAGTAGACAACACCTTGCATTCTTATTTTTCCCTTTGCAGACAATAAGAAACTGATATATGCTCGCACGCATAAGACACCCACACAATGCCGTTTACCACGGATATTGCTGGGAATATCGCACTCTGCGAACCTTAAAATCAACCGAAAGGTAACTCACTGCCTATGCCTTCTTTCAAGAAGCTTTCTGCCGCCACCCTGGCCGCTTCCGCCATTCTTGGCACCGTCGCCGCACCGGCCGCTAGCGCTAAGAGCGACCCAGTTCGCTCCCTCATCTCCCCGGGCACCTGCAAGACCATCACCAGGCTGGCTAACGATGGCAAGCCGGTCCCGGATCCTTCTATCCTCCACGATGAGGACTCCGTAAAGCCCTACTTCCAGGACGGCGTGCTGGAGTACAAGGTGGTCGGCGACTTCCCATACCGCAAGCAACTGGATGCCGCGGTAGCCGAGTGGAATAAGGCCCTCAAGGGCAAGGCTTCCCTGAAGGAAGTAAAGCCTTCCGAGGCTGACGATGACACCGTCGCCATCATCTACAAGCCGGACCCGAACGGCTACGTCCAGGGCGCCGCCTACCCGGACCACAAGATGGTCTTCATCAAGATTCCTAATGCCCAGTACCCAGAGGCAGTCCAGGGCACCATCGCCCACGAGCTGGGCCACATGATGGGCGCGGGCCACTCCTGCGCCGGCGCGCTCATGGCCGGCGCCAACCAGAACCCCATCTCTTACCACGTGACCCCGCTGGATGCGGCGGCTGTCATTCAGGGCCAGTTCGACTAAATCGCCTGACGCCCCCTTTCCCCTAGGCCCAGTACGGTGCCTAGGGGATTTTTCTGTCTTCACCCGTCT
>NZ_JASBOF010000029.1:0-8590 GCF_039907195.1 Corynebacterium sp. c3Ub_189
GAGCGGGGGCAAAGTCAATAATTCGAGTCTGGCATAAGTAGATAAGGATTGCCTAACCTAATACTGTTTCAAGTTATGTTCCCGATCGGGAATCGGCAACGGAAGCGAGGCGGCGACGATGAACAGAAAACGTGGATCGACCAGAGAACCCCTCTCCGGAGGGGGAGTCGGGGACGCGGGCCCGGACGGGACGGGCGACGGCGACGCCGTGGCATCGCAGACGGACGATGGGCGGTTGGTACACGTCGCACCGGTCGCAGCGGGTGGCCGACCATCCACCCGCGATATGCTCGGCGGCGCCATCGTCGAAGTGCGGCGCAACCCGGTGTCGTCGCAAAGCGGAATCGGCTACGAATGCCCGGACATCGACGTCGTACGCGAGGTGTGCCCCTCGATCCTCGGATATTCCTACCACGTCGCCTTCGATGCTCTCCCCGATGAGTCGGTGGAGAAGATCCGCACGTCGAGACTGTACGCGATGCCCGTCGTCTCCGGTCTGCTCGCCCGTCTCGGGGCGGCCGTGACGTCGCGGAAGGCGCGGGCGAAGGGCACTCCGCAACCCGCCGAGCTGGTCGTCGCACTGTCCTCCGCCGGCGCGGGCGATGCGGGGTCGGCGGCCGAGACAACCGTCGTCCGGGCGACTGGCCCGGGTTCCTACAAAATGACCGCGGCCATTGCCGCCGCCACCGTTGCGTCGGTCACGGGGAAGCCGGTCGCGCCGGGGTGCCGGGATCTCGTCGGCCACCCCCGGCTCCTCGAACCGGTCCTCGCCTTCGCCCGCGATGCGGGCATCCATATCGAAACGCCGCATGACAACCTGACCACGGGGCCACTGCCGGCAGCGGCCCACTGCGACACCAAAGAAAAGGAGAAACGATGACGGATCAAGCTGAACGGGGTGCGGCGATCGTCGTCCGCGACCTCACGAAGAGCTACCCGATTGCGGGCAAAGCCGGCACCGCGCCCGAAGGCGGGGCAGGTGCTCCGCCGGACGGCGGGCGTAAGGGAAAGCGCGGCGCCCGGATGCGCAAGCATGTGCTCGACGGCGTGAGTTTCACCGTGCCCGCCGGGTCGATCGTGTCGTTCCTCGGCCACAACGGCGCAGGCAAGACCACCCTCATCCGAATCCTGTCGACGCTCATCACCGCAGACTCCGGCGAGGTGAGCATCTTCTCGCGCGATGTGAAAGAGGATCCGGCGGGCGTGCGCGCCGACATTGCCACCACCGGCCAATTCGCGGCGATCGACGAGAACCTCACCGGCCGGGAGAACCTGGAGTTCTTCGGGCGTCTGCGCGGACTCGACCGCGCCGACGCGGCCGCCCGCGCGACGGAACTGCTCGCGCAATTCTCGCTCGCGGACAGTGCCTCGACGTTGGCGTCGGCCTATTCGGGTGGTATGCGGCGCCGCCTCGACATCGCCGCGTCGCTGTGCGTCGTGCCCAGGTTGCTGTTCCTCGACGAACCCACGACGGGGCTGGACCCGGTCAGCCGCGAAGAGTTGTGGGGCTTCATCCGGCAACTGCGGGACGACGGAATGACCCTGGTGCTGACCACCCAGTACCTGGAAGAGGCGGAGGCGCTGGCAGACCACGTCCATCTGCTCAAGGACCGCCGCATCGTCGCCAGCGGAACGCCGGAGGAATTGCGTCGCGACTTCGGGTCGCACGTGCTCCGCGTGTCCTTCGCCACCGCCGCCGGGGCGGAGGCATTCGCCCGCTGCCTAAGGGGAGCGTGTCTGGACCGCGCCCGCGTCGCGGGGAAGATGGTGTCCCTCGACGTCGACCCCGGACCGCAGGTCCTCGAGGCGGTGGCGCGGGCGATGGAGGCCTCGGAAGCGTTGCCGGATTCGCTGAGCGTGTCGCCGCCCACCCTTAACGAGGTGTTCATATCGATGAACGCGGGGGGTGCGGCGCGATGAGTGCGACGTCGGTCGCGGCGTTCCTCCGTCGGGATCTGCTGCTGTTGCGACGCAACACCGCGTCGCTGATCTCCATGTTCGTCGTTCCTCCCCTCTTCCTGCTGTGCCTGTACGCGGTGTTTGGGTACTCAGCAGGGCAATCCGGCTTCGGGTACCTGCGTTTCGTGCTCGGCGGCTGCCTGTTCCAGGCGGCGATGTTCACCGCCGCGGCGTCGGCGATGGCGGTGGGACAGGACGTCGAATCCGGGCTCGTCGACCGTGTGCGCGTGTTGCCCGGGGCCACGGGCGGCTATGTCGCCGGCAGGCTCGCCACCGATGTGCTGCGGATGTCCGCGTCGATCGCGGCGCTGCTGATCGTCGCGTGGGCCTGTGGCCTCGACATGGCTCTCGGTGACGTCGCGTGGACAGTCCTGTGGTCACTGCTCGCTGCCGCGGTCCTGTCCCTGGTCACGGACGGGGTGATCCTGATGGTGCCCGCTCCGGTGTCGACGGCCTCATCGATCCAGGCGCTGGAAATGCTGCTGCTCATGTTCTCCACCGCGTTCATTCCGACGACCGCTGTGGACGGCTCCCTGCGCGACATCGTGCGCCACATGCCTTTTTCGCCGGTGATCGAGGTGATCAGGGCGGCGTCCCCGGGCGCCTTCCCGAATCACGCCGGGGAAGAGGCCGCCCTGTGGCTCGGTGTCGCGTCGGTCGTCGGAATCGTCCTGTTCATCCGCCTGTTCACCTCGAGGAGCGAATCATGATCGACGCCATTTTCGTGCATCTGCGGCGCATCGTCCACACTTGGCTGCGGCGCCCTGACTTCTGGTTCATGACGTTCATTGCTCCGCTCGTGTACCTGTTCATCGTCAACCGCATGTTCGGTAGCCTGGTCAGGCAGCTCACCGGAGAGTTCGAACTCCGGAACGCGGTCATCCTTGTCGTAACGGCGTGGGCGTTCATCTTGGCCATCACGGGATCGTCCACCGTGTTCGTTGAACGCAGCAATGGCCTCCACGAGCGGTTGATCACAATGCCGGCACCGTACGCGGCCGTGCCGACCGCACGGATAATCGCCGAGTTCATCCGGATCATGGCGATGACGATCGTCGTCGCGGCGGTGGCCGCCTTGCTTTCCGACGGCCCCCTGGAGGTGTCCTGGTGGTGGAGGATCACGGTGACCGGCGCGATGGTTGCCGCGGCGGCCGCATGCACCGGCACGTACATCGCGTTCTCCATCACCAGCCCCCAGGGATCCGTGGCCCTTATCCCGTTGATAATCGTTGCGATGTTCGTCAACACGGTGCTCATGCCCGCCGACCACTTCCGTCCCCTCCTGCGCGGAATCGCCGGGCACACCCCCGTATCCGCGGCCGGCGAGGCCGTCAACGGTACCGGGGCTGCGGGTCTGGTGGTCTGCGCGGCCTGGTTCTTTGGTATCGCCGTGCTCGCGGCGTGGGGCATCGCCGTGAAAACGAGGCCGGGGGAGTCTGCATGACGGCCCGCGAATCCGAGCATCTAACCCGAAACCGCCGCGTGGACGCGGCCCACACACCCGGAGACAGAACCAGATGAAGTCGATCGCCCAGATCGTCCAGAACAACCGCAGGCTCCTCGCGGCCTACGAGGACAAGGTCCAGCCGAGGTTCCTAAGCCGCTATGCGCGCGAACCGATGGACGCCGCCGCCGTGTACCGGAAGCTCCGTGCGCTGGATCCCGGGCCGGATGCGCCGGCCCGGGTCCTCGACCTCGGTTGCGGAACCGGGTGGCTCGCCCGCACGCTCGCCGCTGAGTCTCGCTATCGCAGGGCGAACATCGTCGGCTACGACCTGTCGCCCAATGCGATCCGCATCGCCCGCGAACGCGCCGCCGCCGACGGGCTCGGGGCCCGGACGGAATTCCACGTTGCCGACATCCTCACGCCGCTCGCGGGAGAGCCCGGCGGGGCCTGTGAAATCTGGGTGTGTGGCGCGCTCCACCAAATGAAGGATGCGGGAGCCGCGCTCGGCAGGGTCTCCGGGCTGCTCGCCGACGGCGGCATCGCTTACGTGCAGACGTTCGTCGAGGATCCCGACGTGAACGAGCGGGTCGACATGGCCGTCATGGCGAAGATGGGCCACCGGGTGTTCCGGGGCAGCGAGCTCGAGGACCTCGCCGAAGCCAACGGGCTGAAGCTGGACGGAGCCTCACGCGCCGGCATGGTGTATTTCTGCACTCTCGCGAAGAAAAGCGCGATCGGGGAGGCGGGGAAGTGAGCGCCGTGGACGGGACCGTCGGCCCGTGGTCGCTGCTCGCCCCGATCCGGACCCGGATGCGTGCGGTGGTCGCGTTGTCCGTCCTGTCGTCGGTGGCTACCGTCGCTTCGCTGGTCGGCATCATCGACATCGCGATGACGTACCCGGAGGCCCCGGTGCATCGGACGTGGTTGGCCGTGGTTGTCATCGTCGTCGCCGCGACGGTGCGAATGGCTGCGGACGGCGCCGCCGGCATGCTCTCGCACCGGGCGGATAACGACCTGCAGCTCTACCTCCGGCGCCGGTTGGTTGCCCATATCCGGAAGCTGCCGCTGGGTTGGCTGGACGCTCGGCGCTCGTCGGGGATCATCGGGTCGGTTGAGAAGGACGTCGCGGCCGTCCACCAGCTCATGGGCCACACCGTCGGCGAGACCGTGGTGGCGGTGCTGGTTCCCCTGCTTTCCCTCATCGCGCTCGTCGCGGTCGATTGGCGGATCGCGGCGGTGGCGGTCGTCCCGGTGCTGGTCACCTTCGCCCTGATGGGCGTGATGATTTCGCGCGGAGCCGGTCTTCAGCGCGACTACGAGCGAGCCTCTGAAAAAGTGACGGCTGCGGTCATCGAGTTGGTGCGCGGCATCCCGGTGATGAAGTCCTTCGGACGCGCCAGCCAGGGCGCGGGCCGCTACGATGCTGCGGCGTCGTCGTTCGTCCGCGCGTGGTCCGCCTGGTCCCGGCAGTCGAACATCTATCTCGGGCTCATCGACGTGGTGACGTCCCCGATCACGGTCCTCGCAGTGGTGTGCGGCGCCGGCCTCGCTTTGAGGGACACCGCGGGCGGCAAACCGGAGGGTCTCGTCGCCGGGCTGGTTCTCGGCCTTGGACTCTCCGCGGCGATCGTGAGGGTGGCTATGAACTCCGAACCCATCATCGCGGGGATCGCCGCCCTGAAGTCCATCGCGGAGGTGCTGGGCACGCCGCCGATCACCGAGTCCGCCGAGCCGGTGCCCGTGCACGGAGGCGCGCTCGAGGTCCGGAACCTGGTCTTCTCCTACGGGGATGGGCCGCGGGTCCTCGACGGGATGTCCGCGACGTTCGAATCGGGGGCCCTCACGGCGCTGGTGGGACCCTCCGGTTCCGGAAAGTCCACCGTCGCCCGGCTGTTGGCGCGTTTCCACGACCCTGTCGAAGGCTCGGTGCTGCTGGGCGGCGACGATCTTCGCGACATCGCCGTGCGCGACGTGCACCGTTCGGTGTCGGTGGTGTTCCAGGATCCGCAGTTGCTCACGCTGCCCTTGCGGGAGAACATCCGGCTGGCCAGGAGAGACGCCACCGACGGCGAAATCATGGCGGCCGCGAAGCTCGCGAACCTCGATACGGTCATCGCGGCGCTGCCGAAGGGCCTGGATTCGGTGGTCAACGTCGACGTAAGCTTTTCCGGTGGTGAGGCGCAGCGCGTGGCCATCGCGAGGTCGATTGTCACGGACGCGCCGGTGCTCATCTTCGACGAGGCAACCGCTTACGCGGATCCGGCTTCCGAGGCCCTCATTCAGTCCGCAATCGAGCGTTTGGCTCGTTCGCGGACGGTGATCGTGATTGCGCACAGATTGAGCACGATCCGCAACGCTGACCGCATCCTCGTTCTCGATGGGGGAGCGGTCGCGGAGGCGGGCACCCACGACGAGTTGCTTGCGCGCGGTGGTCGCTACCGGGATCTGTGGCGCGCGTTCGCCCTCGACGACGAACCATCCGCCCCGCGGGGCACTGAAGCAGACGATGAAAAGGCAGGGAACCGATGATCCGGGACTTGTGGTCGATGACGGATCGGCACTCGAAGATGACGCTGGCGTGGCTCATTGCGTTGGCCGCGCTTGCCGCGCTGGCACAGGGAGCGGCGTTCGTCGCGCTGCTGCCGCTGCTGTCGGCTCTGGCCGAGGGAGATGATGCGACGGCGTGGCGTTTCACCGGCGTCATCGCCGGCCTCGCGGCCGCCCATGCGGTGCTGTCCCTCGCCGCGGGGACGGTCGGCAGGGCGAATTCCGCAGCGGTGCTGTCGTCCCTGCTGCGTTCCCTGGGCGAACGCGTGCTGACGTTGCCACTCGGGTACGTCACCAAGTCCACGGCCGGCCGCTTTTCGGAGATGGCGTCTTCGGGCATGGCGTTCGCGGCGTCCGTGCCGTACGTGATCCTGCGGCCCGTCATCGCCGCTGTGGTTGCGCCGACCGTCATCGCTCTCGGAATTCTGGCGATGGATTGGCGCGTCGGGTTGGTTCTCGTCGCGTCGGCGCCGGTGCTCTTCTTCGCCTACCGGGCCATTGGCCGGGTCGGCGGGGAGTCGGACGAAGCGCATGCTGACGCCGTCGCTGCCGTCTCCGGCAGGCTGATCGAGTTCACCCGCGGCCAGCAGGTGATTCGCGCCGCGGGCGACGGTTCGGCGGCGGACGCGATGGTGGATGAGGCGATCCAGGCCCAACACGATGCGTTCGCGAAGGCGACGTCGACGCAAGGCGCGGCCATCGGACGGTTGGGCTCGGTCGTCCATGCGGTGTTCACGGCGGCGGTGGTCGTCGCCGTGGCGGTCGCCGCGACGGGCGGGATGTCACCGGCGCATTTGGCGCCGATGCTCATTGTGGTCGTCCAGTTCACCGGACCGATCACCACGGCGGGAGCGTTGTCCGGCGGTTTCGGCGCGGGCCGCAACACGTTGGCTGCGCTGCGTGACCTGCGGGCGATCCCCGCCCTTCCCGAGCCTGCCGCACCGGAGCTGCCCGACGGGCATGACGTGGAGTTCCGCGGCGTGAGCTTCGGGTACGGGGAGAAGAAGGTCCTCGACGGCGTCAGCTTCCGTGCGCCTCAGGGAGCGCTGGTCGCCATAGTGGGACCTTCGGGGGCGGGCAAGACGACGGTCATGCGGCTGCTGTCGCGGTTTCATGATCCGGACTCGGGGGAGATCCTCATTGGCGGGGTGCCCTTGCCTCGGATCGGCACCGACGGCGTGAACTCGCTGGTGACCCCGGTGTTCCAGGAGACGTTCCTCTTCGACGCGTCCGTGCGGGACAACGTGGTCTTCGCCGACCCCGGATTCGGTTCCGGGCCCGGCGACGGAGACCGCTTGCGCGAGGCCGCCCGGCGATCCGGGGTGGACCGCATCGTGGAGCTACTGCCTTCCGGGTGGGATAACCCGGTGGGGGAGGAGGGGACGCTGCTGTCGGGAGGCGAGCGGCAGCGCGTCGCCATCGCCCGGGCGCTTCTGAAGGATTCCCCGGTGGTGCTTTTCGACGAGCCGACGTCCTCGCTGGATGCGGCCACTGAGCGGGCGATTGTCGGCACGATGGAAGCGTTGCGCGGCGATCGCACCGTGATCGTCGTCGCCCATCGCCTGCACACCGTCCGCGATGCCGACCTCATCGTCGTGCTTTCGGAGGACGGGACGGTCGCAGAACGGGGCACGCACGATGAATTGCTGGCGAAGGGCGGCCGCTACGCCGAGTCGTGGACGTGCCGGACGGGAGGCTCCCCGGGCGCCTGATCCTCTCGTCCGTCGAGGACCATCGCTCCGGTCCGGTACCGGTGCAGTGGTCCCGCCACGCCGTCCCGGTCAGCGGGTCCTCGACGATGCCCTGGGCGACAGGGTCGTAATTGAAGCCGTAGTGCTCGGTGCGGTGGGCGGGGCACACGTCTTGGACGGTGATGTTGGTGACGCCGGGTTCCCGCACGAAGGAGTTTTAGTGGGGGAGCACGGCATTGTCGTGCCGCGTGCCCAGGAAGGTGTACCGCACGCCCGGTCGAGTGATGTCGCCGATGGTCAGCTCATTCAGCAGCATGGAACCGGAGATCTGCTGTTCCCAGGCAAGCGCGTTCGTTTTGCCGGCGTTTCGGGAGTATCCGTGGCGCATCTCGGGGTGGACGTCAAAGCGATCGGCTGCGCTGTGCGCCCGGGGCCCGTGGTTCGAGGCACCGGTACCGATGAGCTGTTCGACGACCCTGTCCCCGCCCAGCTCCCGGATGTAGTGGTGGGGCAGGGGTCCGCTGCCCTGCGAATACCCGACGAGGTTGACCGCCGGGGCTCCGGTCGCGGCCAGCACCCGGTCGACGACGGAATCCAGTGTTTTCGAGCTGTGGCGGATGTCGCCGCTGAACACGGCCCATTCGACGGGGTGTCCATCGACGACGAGCGGGTTGTCGGTGAACGTGTAGGCGCACAGCCCGGCCCGGGCGAGGCGGGACGCGAGGCCCGCCCATTTCGCGTAGGCGTCCTCCCCGGTCCCGGGAATGAGGATGACGGGCAATTCACCGTCCCGGGGCGGCACCGGAAGTCGTTGGTGCCGGGGGCACCAGACCGGGCTTGGCCATGGACAGGGCCCGGACGGCCGCGGGTGAGGTTTGCCGGCGGCTGGGCCACCGGTCGGGAAACCGCCGTCCGACAGCGACGAGGGGATTCTCGTCACCTCGTC